>CANHRI010000007.1 GCA_947463515.1 Flavobacteriaceae bacterium | reverse complement strand
ATTATGTGCTGTCCAATTCGGGGAGCCGTGAGTATTCGTTTAGTGGTGATGTGAAACATATTGGAAAAAAAGTGGTTTGGGGTGCTACGGCGAGTTTTTATCAATCGCAAATGGCCATTTTAACCGCTTCTCATATTGGGAACGTCACCGATTTGTACTATGCCATTACTAGCGGACAGCCCTATTTCGTGGGTGATTTTGGGTATAGAATTTCCAATCCCAAACAGGAAGTACGTCATATCCGAGGAAAACTGTTTTTGAATTACACGCTCACCGATACCGAAAGTTGGAATACCCAATATGAAATGCAGTACAATCAACGCTATGAATACGATATCCGCCGGGGACAAGCCCGAAATACGCCATCGTTGGATTTGACGTTGACCACGCATACCGTATTGTCGGATTACAAAAAACAAACGGAAAAAGCGGTTTTCAAAGCGGGCGTCATGGGGCAATACCAGCACAATGCCGCGAGTCCTGATACGGGCATTCGGCCTTTAATTCCTACCTATGAGAAAGTAGATTTTGGGTTGTATGGCGTATATCAATATGCTATTGCTCCAAAATGGACAGCTGAAGCGGGAATTCGGTATGATTTTTCGCAAATGATGGCCCAAAAGTTTTACCTCAAATCCCGTTGGAACGAACGCAATTACAGCCCTCAATTTGACCATTTTATTGTGGGCGACGTAGGCACGCAGTGGAATACCCGTCCAGAGTTTCTTTTTCACAACCTCAGTGCTTCGGCCGGAATACGCTGGAATGCTAATGCACGTTGGGATTTTCTCCTGAGTTTGGGCCGGGCCGTTCGCAATCCGAATCCTTCTGAATTGTTTAGTGATGGATTGCATCATGCGACCGGGATGATTGAATTGGGAGATTTGAATTTAACGCAGGAAAAAGCATTTAAAACCGCGTTGGAAATCAACTATAGAAGTACTCCATTCACCCTGACAGCAACCCCTTATATGAATCGCATTCAGGATTTTATGTACTTGCGGCCGGTAGGTTTTGAAACCACCATTCGCGGTGCCTTTCCCGTTTGGGAGTACCAACGAACCGATGCGTTACTGTTGGGATTGGATTGGAATGCCCAAGTGCGTTGGAATGCCCATTGGAGTTATGGCGTGATGGGGGCCATGGTGTATGCGCAAGATCAAACTACCGACACGCCAATTATTGATATTCCATCATTGAATTTCACCCAACATATTCAATTTGAATATCTGCAATGGCATGGGTTGACGACACAATTACGTTGCTTATGGATGACGCAGCAAAACCGTTATCCCAATACGAATATTGATGCGTCAATTGTTGTCGATAATCAGTTGGTGCCTGTAACCGTTGATGTGAGTACGCCTCCGCCAGGGTATGTGTTATGGGATTGGAATGCGGCAATTACTTTGGTTGCTAAAAATAAATCGGAGTGGGTTATAGGATTCGGGGTGCAAAATATCGGAAATACCAGGTATCGTAATTATTTGAATCGGCAACGTTTTTTTGCTGATGAAATGGGAAGAAATATTCAAGTTCAATTACGTTACAATTTTTAACTTCTAACTTTAAAAAAAATGAAAAAAATGAACACTTTAGAAAAAGTACAAAAATCAATTCGTGTCCTTGCTGTAGCTGCTTTAACTCTTGGAATGGTATCCTGTAGCGATGATAACAATACGCCCGTTAATGAAGAAGAGGTAATTACCACCGTAACCGTTCGCTTAACAGGAGGTGGACAAGTGATTAACTTGACTTCAAAAGATTTGGATGGAGATGGACCCAATGCCCCAGTGGTAACAGCTTCGGGGAATTTAGCACCAAACACCGCTTACACAGGAACGGTAAGTTTCTTGAACGAGGCAGAAACTCCAGCGGAGGATAAAACGGCAGAAATCCAAGCAGAAGGTTTAGAACACCAAGTGTTTTTTCAACCGACAAGTGGGTTAGGAACATTTACCTACACCGATTCTGATTCTTCTGGAAGACCGATTGGCCTTACTTTTAATTATGTCTCAGGAAATGCTGGAACGGGTAATTTAACGGTGACTTTACGTCACATGCCTAACAAAGCGGCGGCTGGCGTTGCGGCTGGCGAAATTACTAATGCAGGCGGAAGTACCGATGCACAAGTACAATATCCAATTACCATCAACTAATTGGTAAGATTGAGTCGTCCTAAAATAGATTGACAAGTTTTACAATAAAAATTATATTAACCAGTCGGTATTTGCTGACTGGTTTTTTCATGTATAAAGTTAGGAGTTTTCATTGATAAGCTTAAATGATGCCTTTTATTATTATAAGTCTTTATTGATGTTTCAATAAGCTTTTCTAATGTTTTACCATCCTTACATTTATAGATTAAAAATTCATTCTTTATAATCCCATTTATTCTTTCTGCCAAGGCATTTTGATAACAATCATATCCATCTGTCATTGATGGTTTCCATATGAATGCCGTGGTCCATCATCATAAAACTTCCCGCTTCGGCGACCACGACTTCTTGAGGGTCCAATTCTATCGCTACGTATTGCATCTCTTCACCGTAAATGGTGTAATCTATTTCATGTGCATTCATGTTGTTTTTCTTTTTTATACGTATTAGTGTGAACCCTAAATTAAACGTTACAACGGAGCAACTTTAAAAGATTGTTTTTATAAATTAACAATAAGAATGCAAAAAATAAATAAAAAATGTTATATTTTTACCATAATGATAACCAATAAACCTGTATATTATGAATTCAATGTTTACTAAAATTGTCCGAATAGTGCTGGGTCTCGTCTTGGTGGTTTTTGGACTCAACAAAGTTCTTCCATCACCCCTAATTCCGTTGCCTCAGCTGCCAAACAATGCTGCGTCATTTATGGCTTCCTTGGCTGCTACGGGATATGTTTTGAAAGTATTAGGGATTTTGGAAGTTTTTATTGGCGCACTATTATTGACTCGAAAATGGGTTGCCTTTGCCTTAATCATGTTGGCACCAATTTCTATAAATATAGTGCTCTTTCATTTATTCTTAGATGCTTCAGGGATGCTCGTGGCTTTGGTAATTGCCGTGTTGAATAGCATTTTGATTTACAAACATTGGTCGCAATACCGATCGTTGTTTTTATAAAAAAAGAAAAGCGTTGTTCTAAAAAAACAACGCTTTTTTTTAAGGTTCCAAATAAGCGGGACGTTTCACATGCCTCATAATTCGCAGTATTTTATCTTTTCGTCGTTCAATATAGCTCGAGCTATTGACGGGTTTATATTTACGGGGATTCGGTAGAATAGCAGCAATACCGGCCGCTTCCCGTTTGGTTAACGATCGCACCGAATGGTCGTACCAATAGTTTGCGGCAGCTTCGGCTCCATACACGCCATCGCCCATTTCTATACTGTTGAGGTATACCTCCATGATGCGTTCTTTGCTCCAAATTACTTCAATCAAAACGGTAAAATAGGCTTCAAAAATTTTTCGCACATAGCTTCTCCCTTGCCACAGGAACACATTTTTGGCGGTTTGTTGTGAAATAGTACTTCCCCCTTTGATGCGTCGGCCTTTTTGGTTGTTTTTGAATGCTTTTTGCATGGCGGTAAAATCAAAACCCCAATGTTCTTCAAAAGTTCCATCTTCACTGGCGATGACGGCCCGTTGTAGATTGACCGAAATACTATCTAGCGGTACCCAATCGTGGTTGCAAATCATTTCTTTGCCATCCCATTTGTTTTCGATAGCACGGGTGATCATTAAAGGCGTAAACGGAATGGGAACCCATTTAAACAAGATGACAGCACCGATGGATAATCCTAAGAACCAAAGTATAATTTTCCGTACTATTTTCAAGAATCGTTTCATGGTTAGATTATATCAAGTCTGCTAATTCTTTTCCTACCAAACTCCCGATGGCTACGCCCATACCGCCCATTCGTACGCCGCAATACGTGTGTTCTGACAAACGTTCAACAATAGGTTTTTTACTATTTCCAATCCCCATGATGCCACTCCAACGGTGTGCAACGTTAACTTCTTTACCCGGAAGAATTACTTCTTTTAAAAGCTGGTCTAAACGGTTTTGAATTTTTTCTGTGGTTTCCAGCTCGGTTGTGGTTTCTCCTTCAAAATCCAAATTTCTTCCGCCGCCCAATAGTATTCGGTTTTCAAAATTACGGAAATAATAATAACCGCGATCCAAATGAAAGGTTCCTCGAATATCTAAGTCCGGAATGGGTTCGGTAATCAACACTTGTGCTCGTGCGGGACGAACCGCATTTTGGGTTATTCCACCCGCAAAGCCATTGGTAGTAAAAAGTAATTTTTGGGTCGCAAAGCGCAGCTGTTCCAATTCAACTTGCACCTGATTGTTGCTTTCATAATAGCCCTTTACCTCCATTTGGTTAAGGATTAATATTCCCGCTGCAGCTGCTTTTTGCAGTAAAACCTGCATCATATTTCCCGTGTCGATTTGGGCTTCAAAAGGATTAAAAACAACATATTCGTGGATGCCTTTAAAGTCGAAACGATCCATTTCGCGGGCAAAAACATCCGATTTAAAAAGCGGCTTCAAAAGGTCATTTACAAAGGGAATTTTTTGCAAACATTCATGGTATAAGCTTTCATCTTCTTTTAAAAACAATTCATATCCGCCATGAGGCTTAAAATCCAATAGGTCATCGCCGATGCTTTTGCGTAAAAGTTGCAGTCCCTCCCAACGTTTTTGGATCAATTGAATCACTTCCTCTTCCGAGTGCGTTTTCAAGTCGTCGATAACTTCTGAAATGCTTCCAAAACAGGCAAAACCCGCATTTTTTGTGCTTGCGCCTTGGGGTAAAATACCGCGTTCAAGAATAAGTATTTTAGCTTGTGGAAACCGTTCCCGTAAATGTAAACCGCAATGCAATCCCACAATTCCACTCCCTACGATGGTGTAATCTACATTCGTAAACCAATTTTTTATTTCCCAAAAACTATAGGTCATTTCTTTTTTTTTACGAAAATACGCAGATTTTTTATTCCATTTTTTTGATAATGGATATACAACAATAAAATTGTAAAATTGTTATAAAATGGATATTTAAAGTGCTGCATTTCATCGATTTGTTAATATCTTTTGTTAACGGGAGCCGATTTCTTAACAAAAACTTAATACTTTCGAAGCTGTAACCTAAAAAGCGAATGAATATGAAGTTCAGATTACTAACTATCGCTCTTTTGACCTTTACCAGTTTGGTGTCGGCACAGCAAAAGGGCTCATTTTGGAGTTCGGCCTCGCGAGGAAATGCAACCTTGTTGGAGAGCCGTATACAACTTCCAGAACAAAATGTGATGCACTTGCGCGTCAATGATTTTAAAGCAGCCTTACAAGCAGCGCCTCAACGCAATTTTACGGGTCGTTCGAGTGCTGTAATTGTGGAAATTCCCAACAGTAAAGGGGTAATGGAGCGTTTTCAAGTGTTTGAAAATTCCAATATGGATCCCGCTTTAGCAGCACAATATCCTGAAATCAAATCCTACATCGGCTACGGTGTGGATCATCCAACATTAACGGCGTATTTCAGTGTTTCTCCCCTTGGATTTAAATCAATGGTGCTAGGTGCCGATCGCAAAGCGGAGTTTATTGAGCCCTTGACAGAAGATTTAAATACGTATACCATTTTTCAAAAAGGGTCCTATATTGCTGCGGATACCTTCCGTTGTTTGGTCGATGATGAGCCCATGGCCCAAGTTTTGACAAACAGTATGGAAGCGCGTCCAAATGCAGATGATGGTGTATTGCGAACCTATCGTTTGGCATTATCGTGTACAGGGGAATATACCGCCTATTTTGGTGGTACCAAAGCCTTAGCGTTAGCTGCAGTTAATAACACAATGACGCGTGTTAATGGGGTTTTTGAAAACGATTTCAATGCGCGTATGGTGTTGATTGCCAATACTGACTTGGTAATTTATACCGATGCAGCGACAGATCCCTATACTACAAGCTACAACAGTCAATTGCAATCAACTTTAACTTCTGTTATTGGCGATGCCAATTATGATGTAGGACATTTATTTGTGAGAGCTTCGAATAACGGGAATGCAGGATGTATCGGCTGTATTTGTGCCTCTGGAAAAGGAAGTGCTTTTACATCGAGTACGATTCCGACTGGCGACACCTTTGACATCGATTATGTAGCGCATGAAATGGGTCACCAATTTGGTGCGAATCATACCTTTTCAATGAGTAACGAAGGAACAGGAGCAAATATGGAACCCGGATCTGGATCTACCATTATGGGGTATGCAGGAATCACCAGTCAAGATGTGCAGCCGAATTCGGATGCATATTTCCATGCGTTTAGTATTCAGCAAGTGACCAACAATATCAAAGCCAAAACGTGTTCAGTAAATACGCCTACCGGAAATGCAGTACCCACTGCCAATGCCGGTTTGGATTATACGATTCCACGTAGCACGCCTTTCATGTTGACAGGAGCGGGGTCTGACAGCAATGGTGATGTAATCACTTACAATTGGGAACAGTTTGACAATGCCGCTTCTACAGCTACAGGTGCAAGTTCAGCTGCGAGTGCTACACGTACCAGTGGTCCTACGTTCCGTTCCTACAATTCTTCTACGTCTCCAGTGCGTTATTTCCCAAGAATGCAATCGATCCTAGCGGGAGCGACCACCACTGCGGGAACTGAAATTACCGTGGAGGCCTTGCCCTCTGTGGCACGTACCATGAATTTCCGTTTAACCGTTCGCGACAACCGTGTCGGTGGGGGTAACAACAACAGCGACGATATGATTGTCACAGTAAATGGTACTGCAGGTCCGTTTACAGTAACAGCACCGAACACTGCTGTGTCGTACACAGGCGGATCGTCTCAAACCATTACTTGGAATGTAGCAGGAACTACTGCCAATGGAGTGAATTGTGCCAATGTAGATATCATGCTTTCTACCAACGGTGGCTCCACATGGTCAACCTTATTAGCGGCGACCCCCAATGATGGAACGCAAGCCGTAACTATTCCAAATACACCGAGCACGACTTGTCGTATCATGGTAAAAGGAACCAACCATATTTTCTTTGATGTTTCCAATGCCAACTTCACTATTACTTCAGGTGTAGCTGATACACAAGCACCAACAGCACCAACGTTAAGTGCTTCGGGAACAACAGGTACATCAACCAACTTATCCTGGACAGGGGCAACCGATAACGTCGCTGTGACCGGATATGATGTGTTCCAAGGGGCTACATTATTGGGTTCTACGGCATCTACTACGTTTGCAGTAACGGGATTAACACCAGCCACTACCTATTCGTTTACAGTTCGTGCCAAAGATGCTGCAGGAAATGTTTCAGTGGCTAGTAATGCGGTTAGTGTAACTACTTCAGCACCCGATACTACTGCGCCTACGGCTCCTACCTTATCTGCGTCAGGAACAACGTCAACAAGCACCAATTTGTCATGGACTGGCGCTACCGATAACGTAGCTGTAACAGGTTATGATGTATTCCGTGGCACAACCTTAATCGGTTCAACAGCCAACACGACTTTTGCAGTAACTGGATTAACGGCTGCAACCACTTACACCTTTAACGTTCGCGCTAAAGATGCAGCAGGGAACGTTTCAGCAAACAGTAATACGGTTACGGTAACCACATTAACGGCTTCGGTAACGTATTGTGCCTCCCAAGGAAACAGTACTGCCGATGAGCGTATCGGACGTGTTCAATTGAGAACCATCAATAATGCCTCAACAGGAACGGCCGGTTATGAAGATTTTACCGCTATCTCGACCAATTTAGTTCGGGGTGTGGCCAATACGATCACCATTACTCCAACGTGGACGGCTACGGTGTATCGTGAAGGTTATGCTGTATTTATCGATTTAAATCGCGATGGTGATTTCTTGGATACTGGAGAGCGCGTATTTTCTCGTAATCCTACCAATACAACTCCAGTTTCAGGTTCGTTCACTATACCCACTACCGCTGCTTTAGGAACTACCCGTATGCGCGTTTCTATGAAGTACAATGCGGTACCCACCGCTTGTGAAATTTTCGGTTTTGGTCAAGTGGAAGATTACACCGTAAACATTACCGCTACAGCTCGAGGCGAGGAAAGCACACCAGAGTTGGCTGTTAAAGTATATCCAAACCCAGTGCGTGATGTATTGTATATTTCCGATTTAGCCCAAGAGGCTTCCTACCGCATTGTGAATGTGATGGGTCAAGAAGTGCAACGCGGTACCACGCAAGGCGAAGGTATTGAAGTACAAAACCTTGCGCCAGGCACCTATCTTTTAGAAGTATCTACGGCTGAAGGAGCTGCTACAAAACGATTTATCAAACAATAATATCCGTTTTTCAATTCCAAAAAGACCACTCTTCGGAGTGGTTTTTTTATTACTTTTAAGGCGGAATCTTAAATTCCCACAAACTAATTATTACGAATTATGAATAAAAAAATTGGCATTGTAATCTTAAGTCTTATGAGTGTTGCAGCAAGTGCGCAAGCCCTAACTCCAGATATGCTCTGGAAACTAGGGCGCGTTTCCGTTTTGGGTTTAACCAAAGACGGACAAACGATAGTATATAAAGTTTCAACGCCTTCTGTGGCCGAAAATAAATCGTCATCAAAATACTTTACAGTTCCCGTTGCTGGCGGAACCGCTACCGAGGTTCAAAATGCAGAAGCACTGGTGGCCAACCGGAATCTATCGCCCAATGGGAAGTATTTGTTGTCTTCAAAAGAAACCAAAGTTGAAAAGGTTTTAGGAAAAGACTTTTATCCCGAACTGGATAAGTCTACAGCGCAAGTCTACAACGGACTCGATTACCGCCACTGGGATACTTGGAACGACGGTACCCACAACCACGTGTATTTTGCCGATGCAAACGACCCTAAGGCCACACCGTTTGATATTATGGCGGGCGAACCTTTTGACGCACCCCAAAAACCACACGGGGGAGAAGAAGACTATATTTGGTCACCCAACAACACCATTATTTATGTGTGTAAAAAGAAAGCAGGAACCGCCTATGCGATTTCGACCAATACCGATTTGTACGAGTATAACATCGAAACCAAAACCACCCGTAACCTCACCGAAGGGAATTTAGGATACGACACCAATCCGGCGTTTTCAGCACAAGGGGTTTTGGCCTATTTACAAATGCAACGCGACGGCTATGAAGCCGACAAAAATGATATCATTGTTCGTATCAACGATCAAGTAAAAGTGAATTTAACCGCCGCTTGGGACGGCAGTGTCGATAACTTCATGTGGGCTCCAGATGGAAAAAAAATCTATTTTGTGGCCGCTATCGACGGTACAAAACAACTGTTTGAAGTGAACTATCCGGGGCTAACCAAAATTGCGGTAACCGTGAAACAAGTGACCAACGGCGACTTTGATGTAGCCGATATCATTGGGTTTTCAGGAACTAAAGTAGTGGTGACGCGCACCGACATGAATCATGCCGCTGAGGTGTATACCTATGATTTAAAATCGAAAGCGTGGAATCAAGTGACGCATGTGAATGATGCGGCCTATGCGAGTTTGAACTTACCCAAATTCGAGCGTCGCTATGTGACCACTACCGATAATAAGAAAATGTTGGTGTGGGTGATTTTACCGCCCAATTTTGATGCGACCAAAAAATACCCCGCCTTGTTGTATTGCCAGGGCGGACCCCAGTCACCGCTGACCCAGTCGTATTCGTTCCGTTGGAATTTTTCGTTGATGGCTTCGCAAGGCTATATCGTGGTGGCGCCCAACCGACGTGGAATGCACGGTCATGGCGTCGCTTGGAACGAACAAATCTCCAAAGATTGGGGCGGGCAAGTGATGCAAGATTATTTGTCAGCCATTGATGATGTTTCCAAAGAAGCCTATGTCGACAAAGCCCGTTTGGGAGCGGTAGGAGCGAGTTATGGAGGGTATTCGGTGTTTTATTTGGCCGGAATTCACAACAACCGTTTCAAAACGTTTATTTCCCATTGTGGGGTGTTTAACTTAGAAAGTATGTACGGTACCACCGAAGAAGTTTTCTTTACCAATTGGGACCACGGCGGACCCTATTGGGAAAAAGACAATGCTGCAGCACAGAAAACGTTCAGTCAGTTTAACCCGATTAACTTCGTGAACAACTGGAATACGCCGATTTTGATCATTCAAGGAGGCAAGGACTACCGCGTACCGATTGGACAAGGACAAGAAGCTTTCCAAGCGGCTCAATTGAAAGGCATTAAGAGTCGGTTTTTGTACTTCCCCGATGAAAACCACTGGGTGCTAAAACCCCAAAACGCCATCGTGTGGCAAAATGAATTTTACAAATGGTTGAAAGAGACGTTATAGATGTTTTTTTTGATTAATTTTGTTCAAACACTTTGAAGATGAGTCTTAACAGCAATCAAATCAATATTATACAGAATTTTTTTTCGAAACAACCTGTTTTGAAAGCCTACCTTTTTGGGTCTTATAGTAAAGATTTAGAAAATGATTCTAGTGATATTGATTTGTTGGTTGAGTTAGATTATTCCCAGCCCATTGGTTTAGAATTTATTCAGATGCAATTGGATTTACAAGAACTACTATCCAAAAAAGTAGATTTAGTTTCTGAACGAGGTTTGTCAAAATACATCAAACCCATCGTGGATAAAGAGAAAAAATTAATTTATGCAAGATAGGTTAGGGGATAAAGTTCGATTGCTTCATGTCATGGACGCAATAACTGAAATAGAAAACTATATTCAAGATGCCGATTTGGATCATTTTGTAAAAAATTCAATGATGTTTAATGCAACCTTAAGGCAGCTTGAAATTATCGGAGAAGCTTGTAATAGATTATCACAAAATTTACTTTTAAATCATCCAGAAATACCTTGGGCGAGAATTATTGGATTACGAAATTTAGTTATTCATGAATATTTTGGTATTGATGATTTCACGATATGGAATGTAGTCAAAATTAATTTACCCGAATTGAAAGTTAAGGTACAAGCCATTTTGGATAAAGATGATTTTTAATTGGACAAACGCCATCGTTTGGCAAAATGAATTTTACAAAGGGTTGAAAGAAACCCTATAATAGAAAAGCCAGTGTTTTGCATTGGCTTTCTCTTTTCTCTTTTTCTTGCTTCTTTTCTCTTGCTTCTTTTCTCTTTCTTCTTGCCTCTCTTCGCGTTAAGGATTGAAGCGGCATCCTCCCGATCCTTAGGGAGATACAGCGGAAAGCCTGACCCCCGACAACCCAACGCGTATTGAAGCTGTATTCTTCATCGGGGGGAACGCCATAAAAAAAGTCGTCTCAACGAAGAAACGACTTTTGATTATTTTAAATTCTAAAATCTAAATTTTTTAGTATCTGTAGTACTCAGGCTTGTACGGCCCTTCTACTTGAACTCCGATGTATTCGGCTTGTTCGTGGTTTAAGGTTTCCAACTCCACGCCTAATTTCGCCAAGTGTAATGCCGCTACTTTTTCATCCAAATGTTTCGGTAACATGTACACTTCGTTTTTGTAGTTCGCGCTGTTGTTCCACAATTCGATTTGTGCCAACGTTTGGTTGGTAAACGAGTTACTCATTACAAAGCTAGGGTGACCTGTAGCACAACCTAAGTTCACTAAACGACCTTCAGCCAAGATGATGATGTCTTTCCCGTTTACGTTGTATTTGTCCACTTGGGGTTTGATTTCGATTTTGGTTTCGCCATAGTTCGCGTTCAACCACGCCATGTCGATTTCGTTATCAAAGTGTCCGATATTACATACAATCGTTTTGTCTTTCATGTTCTCGAAGTGACGACCTACTACGATATCTTTGTTCCCTGTAGTCGTGATTACGATATCTGCTGTTGCGATCACCGTATCCAATTTTTTCACTTCAAATCCGTCCATAGCCGCTTGTAACGCACAGATTGGATCGATTTCAGTAACCGTAACAATCGAACCCGCTCCACGGAATGAAGCTGCTGTACCTTTACCTACGTCACCGTAGCCACAAACTACCACGCGTTTTCCAGCCAACATGATATCGGTAGCACGACGAACCGCATCTACAGCCGATTCTTTACAGCCGTATTTGTTGTCAAATTTTGATTTTGTAACCGAGTCGTTTACGTTGATGGCAGGCATATGTAACGTACCGTTTTTCATACGCTCGTACAAACGGTGAACCCCTGTCGTTGTCTCTTCCGACAAACCTTTGATGTTGCCAATTAACTCTGGGTAACGGTCAAATACCATATTGGTTAAATCTCCACCATCATCCAAAATCATGTTCAACGGTTGACGGTCTTCACCAAAGAATAAGGTTTGCTCAATACACCAGTCGAATTCTTCCTCGTTCATTCCTTTCCATGCATATACTGGGATACCCGCCGCAGCAATCGCAGCAGCAGCGTGATCTTGCGTAGAGAAAATGTTACACGAAGACCAAGTTACTTCAGCGCCCAAGGCTTTCAAGGTTTCAATCAAAACCGCTGTTTGAATGGTCATGTGCAAACATCCTGCGATGCGCGCTCCTTTCAACGGTTGCGAAGCACCGTATTCTTCACGCAATGCCATTAATCCTGGCATTTCCGCTTCAGCCAATTCAATTTCTTTACGTCCCCAAGCAGCTAGGGAAATGTCTTTAACTTTGTACGCCACGTAAGGCACAGTTTTCGTACTCATGTATTGTGTATATTTGTGTTTATATTTGAGGGTGCAAAATTACAAACTAAGTTTCGAAATAAAAAACTTTAATGTAATTTTATGAATCGTTAATCCGATTTAACCCGCTAATAATCAGAAAAATAATAAGGAGCTATTTCCCGCTATCCGTTGCAATCTTTTTGGGGTGATGAGGTCAAAGGTATCGAATTCACGCCGTTACTCCCACCCCAAAAAGGATTTCCACTACTATCGGGGCTAGGATATACTGCACAAATGCCATTTTACGAAACCATACCCATCCGTCCCCAAACCCAATTGCACCTCTGGAAAATTGAGGAGCCCTTAGACAGTTTGATTGCCGGAGTTCCCCTACAGGATCATTCCTTGATTCGGTTACACAAACTCAAATCGGAAGTTCACCAAAAAGGATTCCTAGCCGTGCGGCATTTGTTGCAGCACCTCGGATTTTCCGATGCAGATCTCAGTTACGATACCAGTGGAAAACCCCATTTGTCTCACGGGCAATATGTTTCGATTTCCCATTCCCATGGGTTTGCTGCGGTAGCCATCAGTAACGAAAACCTCGGTCTCGACGTTGAAGCGATGCGGCCTAAAGTCCTCAAAATAGCCCCCCGTTTTATGGATGTTGATACGCACCTATCAGGCTTGTCGCTTGCCGAACAACTCCAAAAAGCCACCATCATTTGGAGTATCAAAGAAGCGGTGTTCAAAATCAAAAACGAAAAAGGCATCAGTTACCCTAGCCATATCAGTGAGCAACCCTTTGATCCTGCCGAGGGAGCCACGGTGGCGCGTTTGGACTTTAAGCACCGAACGGAATTATTCCCGGTACAATTTATTCAACGCGAAGACTATATCTTTGTGTGCGTTTTTGAATCCTAATGAAGGTATACGACTCCCTTTTTACGGCCTACCAAAACCAACAGCGCTTGTTGGCGGTACTCATTGATCCCGAGAAAACCCAACCCGATCAAGCCGTTGCGTTGTGCGCGCAGTTAAAGGAAACGCCCGTGACGCATTTGCTCGTGGGCGGCAGCACATTTCAAGGGCCGCATTTGGAGGAATTGGTGCTCCAACTCAAAAAAACATCGGGTTTACCCGTACTCTTATTTCCGGGCGATTATGCCCAAATCACCGAAGCCGCCGACGGAATTTTGTTTTTATCGCTGCTCTCCGGCCGCAACCCCGAGTACTTAATTGAACAACAAGTAAAAGCCGCGCCACTGTTGCACCATTCCAATTTAGAAATTCTGCCTACCGGCTATCTCCTCATTGAAAGCGGTGCCGAAACCGCTGTGCAACGCGTGAGTGGTACGCTACCTTTGGCGCGAAATAATCCCCAACACGCAGCAATGACTGCACTCGCGGGCCAACTCTTGGGTAAAAAACTGATTTATTTGGAAGCGGGGAGTGGGGCGCAACACGCTGTGCCGCTCGAAATGATTACCACGGTAGCCCAAACCTTAGCGATACCGTTAATTGTAGGGGGCGGTATTCGTTCCTTTTCCCAAATTCAGGCGGCCCACCAAGCAGGCGCTACTATGGTGGTGATTGGAACCGCCTTTGAGGAAAATCCCCATTTTTTTAAAGCCTTATAAATTCAAACGGTCATTTTACAAAAGCATAACTTCGTTTTCTGTGGAGAATCCGTACTTTTACCCTCCAACCCAAAACTATGTTCGATTTCTTTTTAAAAGCGTATGAAAATGCCTCGGCACTCCAAATTACTTTGGAGTTTTTGGCTTTTGTCAGCGGTATTTTGAGCGTGTATTTTGCGAAGAAGGAAAATATTTGGGTGTACCCCACCGGACTCATTTCTACCGTTATCACCGTCTATTTGTTGTACCAAGCGCAGTATTTCGGTGACATGACCATCAATGTCTATTACTCCATCATGAGTGTTTACGGCTGGTACCGCTGGTCTAAGGGTACTATCTCGGGTCCATTGCCCATTTCACGCACCACCGTTAACGAGAAAATCATCGGTATCGGATTGTTTGTTTTCACGCTTTTGGTTACCTATGGCGTCTACCAAATTTTTGATTATACCCTTGAAATTCCCAATTATATTGATATTTTTACTTCAGGGTTATTTTTTACCGCGATGTGGTACATGGCGTTAAAAAAAATTGAAAATTGGACCCTTTGGATTATTGGAGATTGCATCGCTGTACCCTTGTTTGCCTACCGCGGACTCGGTATGCTCTCCTTACAATATTTACTATTCACGGTTTTGGCCGTTTTAGCCTACATCGAATGGAAGAAAATCTTAAACAATACTCCCTCCTCAACTTAGAGAAATCGGTTTTACGCATTGCTTTTTATGGTCCCGAATCAACCGGTAAAACGACTCTTGCTCGGCAGTTGGCGGCCGATTTTGATACCGTTTGGGCTCCTGAATTTGCACGGGATTACCTGCAAGAAAAATGGGATGAAAAAGGGGAACTATGTCAGCCTGATGATTTGTTGCCCATTGCTGTGGGACAAACCCAGTTGGAGAATCAAAAATTGCAAGAAGCCCGCCGTTTTTTGTTTTGTGATACCACGGTTTTGGTCACCAAAGCGTTTGGAGAATTGTACTATGGCGCCGTAGACCCCATGCTGGAAAAAGCGGCAAAAAAACATAAATACGACCTTATTTTTCTCACCGACATCGACGTGCCTTGGGAACCCGATGACCTCCGCGATCGTCCCCATAACCGCGCCGAAACATTGCAGTTTTTTGAAGAGCAACTCATTCGCTATCAAAAACCATATATCAAACTTAGTGGCGATATAACTACGCGTGTTGCCCTAGTAAAGCAACTGATTTTGGATCTGGAAAAAGCGTTACTATGGGGCTTTACTTCCCATGACTTTTTGCAAATTCAAGCCCGAAACATGGATTGGGATGTCTTGCGCTACCAATTTTCTATCCTAAAAAATGGCTTGCCCAAGATTCAATTGGAACGCGCTGCCACGATCGATGATGGCATTCAAGCCTTGTCGGAAGAGGAAGCACGGTATTACGCTACGTATTTTGACCAAAAAAAAGAAACCTATTGCCTTAAAAAATTCGTTCCCGCCTCGGGTGCTGCGAGTCGTATGTTTAAATTCTTAAACGAGTTTTTGCACGATTTTAAACCCGGGAAGGATACCATTAACTCCTACATCAACCACGCGAAAAATAAAGACTTAGCCCTGTTTTTAATCGCGCTTGAGAAATTCCCTTTTTTCAAGGAAGTTACTGAAACGACACGAACTTTGTACCCGAGTTTTAACTCTCTATCAACCGACGAGAAGCATTATTATTTTATTAAAACCTTGATGACGGCGCCGCAATTTGATTTTGCCAATAAACCCAAAGGGGTGTTGCCTTTTCATCAACAGGGCGGAGCAAGTATTACGCCTATTGAAGAACATTTGTTGGAGTGTGCGCTCTATGCCCATGCTGATGGAAAATCAAAAGTGCATTTTACCGTATCGGAGGAGTATCAGTCTCAATTTGAATCTATTGTAGAAACGGTTAAGCCGAAAATTGAAGCGACCCATGAGGTATTCATTCAAGTGAACTATTCCTACCAAGATAAAGCGACCGACGTTATTGCCCTTACCCCTGATGGAAAACCCTTTCGCGACAAGCATGATGCTATCGTATTTCGTCCTGGGGGGCACGGTGCACTAATTCAAAACATGAATTGCTTGAACGCCGATATTGTTTTTGTAAAAAATATTGACAACGTAGCGCACAATTACACCACCCAAATCGCTTTGTACAAAAAAGCTCTTGGGGGAATTTTATTGCAAGTGCAAGAAACCGTTTTCCGCTATTTAAAATACTTGCATCAAGATCAGGTAACCATCGAGATGCTCCATGAAATCGCCCAGTTTGTGAGTCAGAAACTGCTCATGGAAATCAGCGAAGACTTCCCCAAATATACCCGCGAAAGCAAGATTGAGTATTTAATGGAAGCACTCAACCGACCCATTCGAGTTTGCGGGATGGTTAAAAATGAAGGCGAACCTGGGGGAGGTCCTTTTTGGGTACGCGATCAGAAAGGACGTGTGTTTTTGCAAATCATAGAGTCGTCACAAATTGAAAAAAACCAGCGCTTCATTATGGAGCAAGCAACCCATTTCAACCCTGTGGACTTGGTGTGTGGCATTCGTGATTTTCAAGGGCGCAATTTTGACCTAACCCGATTTGTGGATCCGCATACCGGATTTATTGTCGAGAAAAACAAAGATGGTCGTCCGCTGAAAGCCTTTGAATTGCCTGGGTTGTGGAACGGCGCTATGGCCAAATGGATTACCCTTTTTGTGGAAGTTCCTCTAGAAACCTTTAATCCTGTAAAAACGGTCAATGATTTACTAAAACCAGCCCATCAACCCCGCTCATGAATGCGACACAACTCCTAGCCGAACTCCAATTTAAAGCGGTACGCAGCAGCGGTGCTGGCGGTCAAAACGTCAATAAAGTGGCCTCCAAAGCCGTGTTGATTTGGGATGTTCAAGCCTCTAAAGCGGTTGATGTTCAGGAAAAAGTTCGTATTCTTGAAAAATTGGCTTCTCGAATTTCCAACGAGGGTTGGTTGCAAATCACCTCAGAAGCCGATCGTAGCCAGTTGAAAAACCGAACCAATGCCGAGAAAAAACTCTTACGATTGGTGGCACAAGCTCTTGAAGTGCCCAAGCCTCGTAAGGCGACAAACATCCCTTTCAGTGTCAAAATGGAACGCTTGGCGGCCAAAAAATCCAAATCCGAAATCAAGCAAAATCGTCGCAAGCCGAATTTTTAAAAAAAGGGTTTGCAATTCCCCGAGAAATTAATTTACCTTTGCATCGTCTCATCGGGGTGCTCAAAATTACGAGCTGAGATCATACCCATTGAACCTGGGCAGGTAATGCTGCCAAGGAAAAAAAGACAGCGGTAGAAGAAGCGCGCCTTCGCCTATGTCGGGCCAGTACAATCATTTTTTAACCAAAGAATAATGTACCCCAGTTATTCGTAAACCTTTTTTACGAATGGAAAATTCCTATGTTAAATCCTTGAAAGCTTCGGTCTTTCTGACGCTATTTCTCGGTCCGCTGTGGCTAAGTGCCCAGCAAAAGTCCAACGACTCCACCCAAGTCAACCAACTGGATGAAGTGTTGGTCAAAGCTGTCCGTGTGAACAAAAAAACACCGGTCACCTTTAGCAACCTTACCCAAAAAGACATTGCCAGTCGCAATTTGGGGCAGGACATTCCTATTTTGATGAATTATATGCCCTCGGTAGTGACCACTTCCGATGCTGGAAATGGTTTTGGGTACACGGGTATACGCGTTCGGGGTACCGATGCGACTCGTGTGAATGTAACCATCAACGGGATTCCCTATAACGACTCCGAAAGTCACGGCACCTTTTGGGTAAACATGCCCGATTTTGCCTCGTCGGTTCAAAGTATGCAATTGCAACGTGGGGTCGGTACCTCGACCAATGGGGCTGGAGCCTTCGGAGCGAGTTTGAATCTGCTTACCGATTCGTATTCCAAAAAAGGAACGGGAGAAATTGCCAACTCGTTTGGGAGTTTTAACGCCCGCAAACACACGGTTAAATTCAGTACAGGATTAATGAATGACCGTTTTGAAATTGCAGGGCGGCTTTCGCAAATTGCCTCCGACGGTTATGTTGACCGCGCTAGTGCCGACCTGAAATCGTATTTCTTGCAAGGGACCTATGTAGGAAAAACAACTTTAATCAAAGGGTTGGTGTTTGGTGGACGCGAACGTACCTATCAGTCGTGGAATGGTATTGATGGACCTACATTGGCGGTTGATCGTACTTTCAATTCGGCAGGGATTTTTACCGACGAATTTGGGAATACCCGTTTTTATGACAATGAAACCGATAATTACCAGCAAGATCATGCGCAATTGCATTGGAGTGAGCGCTGGAATGACCACTGGAGTACCAACGTTGCCTTGCATTACACCAAAGGAAAAGGGTATTTTGAAAATTACAAAGAAGATGCCGATTTTGCCGAGTACGGACTCGCTCCTGTAGCGGGACAAACCAGTACGGATTTGATTCGTCAGAAATGGTTGGACAATGATTTTTATGGAACAACCTTTTCAGCCAATTATAAAAAGGACAAGTTTGACTTGATTCTCGGTGGGGGATGGAACAAATATGAAGGTTTGCATTTCGGTCGCGTGATTTGGGCGCGTTTTGCCTCGACATCGGAGTTGGGGGATGAATACTACAATGACTACGGAATCAAAACCGATGGGAATGTTTTTGCCAAAGCGACCTACGATCTTTCTTCGCAATGGAGCGTTTACGGCGATGTGCAATACCGTCGGGTGAATTACAAAGCCAATGGAGTACAACCTACCTTGGTCGACGATACGTTCAACTTTTTTAATCCCAAAGTAGGGGTGAATTATGCGGTGAATACCAAAAATATTCTTTATTTCTCGTATGCGAGAGCCAACCGCGAACCCAATCGTACCGACTATGAAGGAGGTAATGTACGTCCCGAGAAACTCAACGACTTTGAATTGGGGTGGCGTTATGAAGCGTCTAAAGTCCAATTCAATGCCAACGTGTACTACATGTTGTATCGCGATCAACTCATTTTGACCGGAGCTCTTGACGATGTGGGGAGTCCGGTGCGTTCCAACAGCGAGCGAAGTTACCGTTTGGGCTTGGAAGTTGATGCTACGATTGCCTTGTCTAAGCAGTGGATTTGGAAACCCAATTTTACTATAAGTCAGAACCAAAATATCGATTTAACCAATAATGGAGTCGCTGTAGGCAACACCGCTATTGCTTATTCTCCCAATCTTATTGCAGGCAATTTATTGCTGTTTGAACCCGTGAAGAATTTACACCTTACTTGGTTGAGTAAGTTTGTGGGGGAGCAGTTCATGAACAACTTGGAGCGTCCTGAAGCGCGCTTGCCGGATTATTTTGTCAACGACTTTAATGTCTCGTACTCATGGAATCCTAAGTCGGTTTTCCGTACGATTACGGTCAATGGTTTGGTCAATAATATTTTGGACAAGACCTATGTCTCCAACGGATATATGTGGGATATTTTCCCGTATTATTATCCACAGGCGGGGCGTAATTTCTTGGTAGGATTGACCTTGCAGTTTTAACGATAAAAAGCCGGTGAAAATCGGCTTTTTTATTAATTGAAAATAGTAATGATATTCCCGGCTACTTGCACTCGATACAGTTTTAAGCTGTAGGGTTTGTTAGGCGCTTGTCCTGTGAAAAGGTTGTAATTCTCGCCTTCGCATTCGCACTGTGCATTAGAGCCTGACAGGGTGAGACGCGAGCAGCTGGTGATGTTTTGGTTGGGACAGGAGCCGTCAAACGCGTTGTATTGAGCGCCGGTGTAAAATACTATCACCCCATTGGCTGGCCCGTTGACAGGAAACACACGAATGCTATTTCCAGCAAAGAGAAGGGGGTTGTAGTTGGCCAAATTCGTGTCCAAACTCATGGAAAACGCATAATTGGGTAAAAACGGATTTTCATTGTTGAATTGCTCGCGAGAGCAACCGGCAAGCAACCCGAGTAAACATAGTAAGTACATCCCTTTTTTCATGGTAAAATATTCATTTTAACTTGATTTTACGCCTACAATTTGCGTATATTTGCGTTCTACAACACAACAAAAGTAGGAATTAATTCATCAAAAAAATATATCTTTGGAGGAAGAAATCCCGTCGCGATGGGATTTTTTCTATTTTATGAAACGTTGAAACAACGGCTTCTGATATAATAAAGTAAAAAAATTGATTATGAGTAATGTATCGTATTACACCGCAGAAGGATTAAAAAAATTAAAAGACGAATTGGAATATTTGAAATCCGTTGAACGCCCGAAAGCGTCACAGGCGATTGCTGAAGCCCGTGATAAAGGCGATTTGTCGGAGAATGCCGAATATGATGCGGCAAAAGAAGCCCAAGGGTTATTGGAAATGCGTATTGCCAAAATGGAGGAGTTGTATGCCAATGCCCGTTTGATTGACGAATCGCAATTGGATGTTTCCAAAGTATTGGTACTTTCCAATGTGAAAATAAAAAACCAAGCCAACGGTATGGAAATGAAATATACCCTGGTAGCAGAAAGTGAAGCCGATTTAAAAACCGGAAAAATCTCGGTAACGTCTCCGATTGGAAAAGGTTTACTGGGTAAATCCGTTGGCGAGGTGGCTGAAATCACCGTGCCCAATGGGACCTTAAAATTTGAAATCTTAGAAATTACCCGTGACTAACCATGAGCAGTATCTTCACAAAAATTGTAAATGGCGAAATTCCCTGCTATAAAGTAGCCGAAGATGACCGTTATTTGGCGTTTTTGGATGTCAATCCCAACGCCAAAGGACATACGTTATGTATTCCCAAACAGGAAATCAACAAACTGTTTGATATGGAAGAGGAACATTATTTGGGATTGATGCAGTTTTCACGTAAAGTCGCCAAAGCCTTGGAACAAGCAGTGGATTGCAAACGCATTGGGGTAGCGGTGGTTGGACTCGAAGTGCCGCACGTGCATGTACACCTCATTCCGCTGCAAGACATGGACGATATGCGCTTCCAACGCAAAACGAGTCTCTCCCCCGAGGAATTTACTGCACTTGCAAAACGTATCGCTGAAAAAGTATAACAAGAAACCATCGGAAACGGTGGTTTTTTTAATGAGTCAATGAGTCAATGAGACGATTTGTCAATTTGAAGATTTGAAAATGATCTTTCAAACGTAATTACTGCTACACTAGTAAACCCTTTCCACTTTTACACTTTAATTTGAAAATGAGGTAATTTGAAAATTTGAAAATGATCTTTCAAACGTAATTACTGCTACACTAGTAAACTCTTTCCACTTTTACACTTCAATTTGAAAATGAGACAATTTGAAGATTTGAAAATGATCTTTCAATCACAGCTACTGCTACACTAGTAAACCCTTTCCACTTTTACACCTCCTGCCCACTGCGACTGCGACTGAATACTAATTCTTTGGGGTTACCCCATACACCATCTGCATCGTCGTGCCTTTTCCAATTTCGGAATTCAACACCCGAATTTTCCCTTTGTGGTAGTCCTCCACGATGCGTTTGGTCAAGGAAAGTCCCAAGCCCCAGCCCCTTTTTTTGGTCGTAAAACCGGGTTCAAAAACCTTGCGGAACTGATTTTTCGGGATGCCCTTGCCGTTGTCGGTAATGTTAATTTTATAGTGCGTGCCGTCGTTTTCAATCGCAACCGTCAGCGCACCTTTGCCCCGCATCGCGTCGATGGCATTTTTCATGAGGTTTTCGATAGTCCAACTGTGGAGCGCCGGATTAATTGCTACCCACAACGGCCCTTCAGGTGCGGTAAAGGTAAATTGAACTTGATTCGAAAACCGCGATTGCAAATAATCAAACGAGGCACGGGTCTCCGCCACCAGGTCCCGGGTTTCCAATACCGGTTCTGACCCTACTTTGGAAAACCGATCCGTAATCACTTGCAGTCGCACGATGTCCTTTTCAATTTCCATAAGCGTCGATTCGGTCACCGTACCCTCAGCCTTCAAATATTCGAGCCAACCGATCAGCGACGACAAGGGGGTGCCAATTTGATGCGCCGTTTCCTTCGCCATCCCCGCCCACAATTTGTTTTGCGTGGCCATTTTCGTGCTGCGGTAAAAGTTGTAAACCACGGCCGCAAACAAGAAAATAATCAACAACAAAGCCGCCGGATAGTATTTAAGCTTGTTAAGTAAATCAGAGTCGCCGTAGTAGAGGTACTGAAACTTCCCCGGAACGTATTCCATTTTGATAGGGTCGTTTTGCGACTTCAAATTTTCCAGCATCACCTGCATCTGCTTCGGGTCCTTTTCAATCGCCGGGGCAATATTGATATGGTTCACAATCTTCCCTTGTTGGGTCACCATAATTGGGATGTGCGCATTCTGAATCACTTCAAACGGCAACGCGATATCGGCATCTATATCGGCATTGGCCAACGTCTTTTGCGCCAGCGCCCACTGTTGCATCTTCACCCGTTCCTCCTCCTTAAAAATCTGAAAAAAGGCATAGGTGTTCCACAAAATAAGGGACACAATCACAAACGAAGTGGCAATAATGATCCAACGGGTAACCGCGCGACGATCGGAAAACTGCATGCAATGAATTTTTTTTAAAAATAGCTATTTTTTTTATTGTGGCGCGTCCCCGAATGCAATTCCCTGCGCCGGCATAGTAACTTCCCGTTCGGGGTCGGGTGATTCGCGGTACCGGCCGGGCTCCGCCACGTCAGGGTACCTTGCTGCTCCCCCTCGCGCGGCCCCGTACCCCGTACTAGCAATGCAGAAAATTGGCTATCTTTGCTTCAAACCTATGGTCATGCTTACATTAGATCCGAAAACGCTAACTCCCGTTCAAATTCAAGGCTATTTGCAAGGCGCTATCGGTCCCCGTCCCATCGCCTTTGCCAGTACAGTCGATGCTCAGGGGAATCCCAATTTGTCGCCCTTTAGCTTTTTTAATATTTTCAGTGCCAATCCGCCGATACTGGTATTTTCCCCCGCCCGACGGGTGCGCGATAATACCGTTAAACATACCTTGATCAATTGCCAAGATACCCGCGAAGTGGTGATCAATGTGGTCAATTATGCAATGGTACAACAAATGTCACTTTCGAGTACCGAATATCCCGATGGCGTCAATGAATTTATTAAAGCCGGATTCACCGCTGTGCCTTCGCATGTGGTCAAACCCTATCGGGTACAAGAAAGTCCGGTGCAATTGGAATGTAAAGTCAATGAGATAATCGCCCTTGGTACTGAAGGCGGCGCAGGTAATCTTATCCTTTGTGAGGTGGTTAAAATCCATATCAACGAAGCGGTCTTGGATGCCAAAGGAACCATCGATCCACAGGCGATTGATTTGGTGGCCCGCTTGGGTGGGAATTGGTACTCGCGCGCTAATGCCGGACTTTTTGAAGTCGAAAAACCCTTGGCTACCCTGGGCATAGGAGTCGATGCTATTCCAAGTTTTGTGCGTGAAAGCGCCGTGTTTGATGGGAATGATTTGGGCAAATTAGGAAATGTCGAAGCCTTGCCCACCGAAGCGGAAATTGCTATATTTGTGAAAGAGAATTTGCCGGTGAAAGCCGCCCTAAGCTCCGCCGATGAGGAGCAAGTGCACCTTAAAGCTAAAGCTTTTCTCGATGCCGGAGCGGTTGATGCCGCATGGAAAACCCTCTTGGCGCCACGAGTACACTAAATTTATGTATTATTAATTCAACAACGATTATGGAAGTTTCAGGAAGAGTAAAAGTGATTAATGCCGTACAGCAGGTGAGCCCCACTTTCCGAAAAAGAGAATTGGTCGTCACGACCGAAGAGCAGTATCCACAACATATTATGGTGGAGTTTACGCAAGATAAATGTGATTTATTGGACAGTTATCAAGTTGGGGAACCCGTGAAAGTTTCCATCAACTTACGCGGTCGCGAGTGGGTGAGTCCCCAAGGCGAAACCAAGTATTTCAATTCGATTCAAGGGTGGCGCATTGAGCGTGTAGCCGCGGAAGCCCCTGCACAAGGCGGTCAACCGTTGGCGCAAAATATGCCTCCTATGCCCGCCGCTCCTGCGTTTGAACCCGCAACGAGTTTCAACGAAGAAGAACACGACGATTTGCCGTTTTAGGTTTCACGTTTAAAGTTTAAAGTTTCACGTTGAACCCATGCGGTTAAATTAATCCAATTCCAAATTCTATTGTGTAGGCTGTAGGGTTTGGAATTTGTTTTAGGTAGTTATTAGTGACTAGTGACTAGTGATTAGTGACTGGTGATTAGTGACCTGCCTTTGCCGTCAGGAAAGCTAGTGATTAGCCCCGAAAAGAGTATTGGTTGTCGTTATGACAGCCGTTAGATATAAATCATTAATAGCGCTACTTCTTACTTCAAAAATCAAAAATCTTCAATCGTTAATCCCATGCATTTCCTTACCAAGACTCTTTATTTTCCGCCGGTAACCGAAGCTTCAATGGAGGGGTTGTTGGCGGTGGGAGGTGATTTGTCGCTGCCGCGATTGCAATTGGCGTACCGTTCGGGGATTTTTCCTTGGTTTGATGCCGACGAACCCATTTTGTGGTGGGCGCCGCCACAGCGAATGGTGGTGCATCCTGCAACCTATAAGCCGTCGAAGAGTTTGCGCAATTTACGCAACCGCGGACTCTTTACCGTAACGCGCAACACCCAATTCAAAGCGGTGATTACCCATTGCCAGCGTGCGCCAAGACGGGGACAAACCGGAACCTGGATTTCCCGCGACATCATCCGGGCGTATACAGAATGGCATGCACAGGGGGAAGTCGTTTCGTATGAAGTATGGCAAGGCGACCGTTTGGTAGGCGGGTTGTATGGCGTTGACCTCGGTCATGTATTTTGTGGGGAGAGCATGTTTTCGCTCGTTCCCAATGCTAGTAAGTTGGCTTTTTTACAACTGGTAGAAGACCTCAAAGCCCAAAATTATGCCTTACTGGATTGCCAAGTGCATAACGATCATCTGGAAAAACTAGGCGCGTTTGAGATTTCTAGAGCAGCGTTTATGCAGATTTTGCATAAGGTGGATTTGTCAGAACCGGAAAGTGACTAGTGATTGATAACTACTAAACCTTAATGCTATCATTTTTTTTACCACGAAGGCGTGAAGACGCGAAGGTTTTAGTTATAAGTCACAGCCCCGAAGGGTCGGGATAGTCGCAGTCGCAGTGGGCAGGAGGTGTAAAAGTGGAATGGGTTTAATAGTGTAGTAGCTGCGTTTTTACGCTCATTTTCAAATAGAAGTTTAAAAGGGTAAAAGGTTTATGAGTGTAATGCGTGCCATGTAAGTAAGCACATTTCTCTTTCTTCTTTCTTCTTTCTTCTTTCCTCTCATTTTCTCGTCCAACACGAAACCAAATGATCATTCACCATCCCTGTGGCTTGCATGTGCGCGTAGACAACGGTGGTGCCCACAAACTTGAAGCCTCGTTTTTTGAGGTCCTTGCTGATGGCGTCGGAGAGGGGCGTCGAGGCGGGAATGTCGCTCAGCGTGGCAGGGGCGTTGTCGATGGGATTGCCACCGGTGAAACTCCAAATGTAGTTGCAAAATGAACCAAATTCTTCCCGCACCTTACGATAAGCTTGGGCGTTGGTGATGGCAGCTCGTATTTTGAGCTGGTTGCGTATAATGCCCGTGTCTTGCTGTAAGGCTTGCACTTTGGCTTCGTCGTACTGGCTTATTTTTTCAAAATCAAAGTGGTCAAAGGCCTTGCGAAAGTGTTCCCGTTTGGCCAACACCGTGTACCAACTCAGTCCCGCTTGAAAGGTTTCTAAGATCAAAAATTCAAACATGGTATGGTCATCCCGCACAGGGCGCCCCCATTCGTCATCGTGATAGCAGCGGTACAAATCGTCTTTCTCGCACCAACCGCAACGTGGTTTAGCGTCCATCTTTTTTCAAATAGGAATCAATTAACGAATGGCCTACATAAATCAGTGGCGTCAGCAAAATGGCAATTCCCAATTTGACCGAATAGCCTGTCAACGCCGAGAGGATAAAGGTTTCGGCAGTCATTTTGCCGGGAAGCCAAAAGGCAATACCCAGTACGATAAAACTATCAAAGAGTTGTGAGATCACGGTCGATCCGGTGCTGCGCAACCAAATCATGCGGTTGCCCGTTCGGTTTTTGACAAAATGAAAAATCGTAACATCAATCAATTGGGAGACCAAAAACGCGGTAATGCTCCCCACAATGATGAGCATGCTTTGCCCGAAGACGGCTGTAAATTGACTGTCGGTTACCAAGCCGTCGCCTTTTACGGCGGGAATTTGGAGTCCGATGAGCAGCAACACAAACGTATACCCAATCAAGGAGGCTGTGAGCAGGGAGAGTTTGCGCACGCCTTTTTCCCCAAAATACTCGTTGATGAGGTCGGTGGTGACAAAAACAACGGGCCACGGGAGGATGCCCAAACTCATCACGGCTTGTCCCACATAGATGAGTTTGCCCCCAATGAGTTCGGCCACCAAGGCATTGGTGATAAAAATGCCGGCTAAGACGATATAGACGAAATCTTTACGGGATTGAAACATTTATTCTTCGAAGTTAGAAAAGTCAGGGAGTAACGGATTGTTTTTGCGGAATTTCGCATAATCATACTGGCGGTTCAAGCTCTCTTGAATTATAATCGTTTTGAGCTTTTCGGCCGTGTTTTCTTCGTCGATTTCTTCCACTACGGGGGAGAAATATACGTGGGGGACAATTTTTCCATCGCGCACCAAAAACAGCATGGCATGGAATATTTTGGCTCCGTTGGGTTTGCCGTCTTTTTGCGGTTGCGATTCGTAAAAATAGCATTGCAGTGTATGTCCCTCGTAATTGAGGGTTTGTTTTTCCAAAAACTGCACGGGTTCGTCGTCGGCTACCTCGTCAAAAACCCGCATGGCGGCTTCTGCAATTTCGTCGTCGGTGAGGGTTTGTCGCTTGTTGAACGTATCAATACGGCTGAGCATTACCAGTGTTTTAAACCGCAGTTTGGGCTGGGCTAAGGCACTGTCGATTTGCACCGCGGTGGCGCGCCCTTGCTGGATGTCATCGGCTAAGAGT
The DNA here is from genome assembly GCA_947463515.1 of Flavobacteriaceae bacterium. GTDB lineage: Bacteria > Bacteroidota > Bacteroidia > Flavobacteriales > Flavobacteriaceae > Flavobacterium. Next base: position 38,909 of record CANHRI010000007.1, on the reverse strand, counting down.
TCCAATTGCATCTCGGGAATATCCATCGCATAGGCTTCCTGCACCAAGACTTCTGTCTTTTTGTTGAGGATTGCTTTGAGGACACTTACGTATTGGTAAAACGAGGTGTATGGGATTTCATCGCTTTCTTCTTCATATTCGATATAATCCTCATCTTTGGCATGCATTTTTGCTGTTTTGGTCTTTTCTTCAAGGCTGCTTTGTAGTCGCTTTTGTTCTAATTTCGCGTCGGCGAGTACTACTTTTTGGAAGCTCCCCAATTTTTTAGGGTCGATTTTTTTTAGGTGTAGCAAATGGGCACACCAGTCGATAATAGGCGCTTTGTACTCGTCGATGGCATAATGTTTTAAAATGCCAGGATACAGCACAGCACTTGCGTCGGGGTAGTTTTTGAAGGTGTTGAACACATCCTCAATACGCTCGGCATTGTCGGGAAGGGGTAAGTCAAAAGCCATTAATTCGGCAATCTTTTCATATACTGCAGGTGTTGGGTTTTCACTCATCACATCCAAAATCGTCATGCGCTCTGAGGAATAGGCTTTTGGGTTGCGGTAGGCTTGTTCCAAAAACGGTAAAATTTCGGGCGCTTTGAGTCCGCGCAACTGCTCGTAGGCTTGGTCTTTGTAGATTTCTTCATCGTTGCTAAAGGCATAGCTTTGCATCCATTGTATCCAACGGGCGGCGTCGCTATCGGTGAGCGTCAATCCATCCATATCGTCTAGGGCTTGGTTGCGAATCGAATCGGTTTCGCTTTTCACTTCGTCAAAAAAGAGCTGCAAACGGTCGTTGGGTGGCAGCGGTTTGTCGTAAGGATCGAGGGTAAAACTGCTAAATGCCTTTTCGACAAAGGGGAGGTTTTGGGAGTATGGATAGGGCACCATGGTTTTTAGCGTAAGCTGACGCTCGGGCGTGGTGATGACCCGAATTTTTTCGGCGTGCAGAGCATGAGGCGCTGCGACCAAGGCATCAAAAACCGCGGTCTGTGTGGTGGCGTTGTAACTGAAATCGTGGAGGACAACGTCTTGCGGTTCCATAGTAGGCACGTAGTTACTCCACTCGGTTTCTTGTAGCTCGTTTTCGTAGGTTCGGGGCTTTAACTTACGGGTGAAACGATTAATAAGTTGTGCTCTTAGCGTATCGGCGGGGAGCCAACTTTCGTAGTGGTCAAAAATAGTTTCACTGATTTCAAGAGCGTGTCCATTGCGTGAAGTAAACGTGTCGCCCATATACGTGTCTTCTTTATTGTTGCCTCCGAAATTGTTGAAAAGAACATTGGCAAAGTCCAATCCATGGATCGCGGCATCGTTTACTTTTTCGGGAATTTCAATGGTGAATTTTCCTTTTTTGGAATGGTATACGGTGGTTTTTTCGGGGGTAAAAGGTGCAAGCGTAAACGAACTGAAGAATTTACGCGCTTGTGTTTCGGGGACGTCGACGGCTACGAGAAGGTAACATTTGCCACCTTCTACCACCGATTTTAAACGGTAGTTATGGTGTTCGTTTTGGGTAAACGATTCAAACGTAGTTTTCGTATAGTCGGTAAATTGTGCGGTTTCGGGCAGTCCTTGGTGCATGTAGAATTCGTTGTGTAATCGCGAATGCAAAAACCAGCCGTTGGTAGGCGTAAAGCTTTCCCCAAGTTGTTTTTCAACGACGAGGTAATAACTTTGGTCGATTGGGTCATAGGCTTGCCAAAGCAGCGGTCCTTTAGCATTTTCGCTATCGCTATAGGTGGCACAGTAGGCGGGGAGTTGCACTTGAAAACCGCCTTTTACGGGTGATTTGGTTTTCCATCCGGAGGGTAGTGGAGGGAGTTGAATGGTATTGAAAATGCGTGCTTCCATTTTTTCCGCATAATCGCCTACACCTGAAAGTGAAATGCTAATCGCTTCCAGCGGAGTCAGGTAAATGCGGTAGCGTTGGAAGTTGCCGTTTTTGAGTTTGCTCACAATGTCATAGCGGGTGTAAGCGCCCTTTGTGCTTTGTTTTTTCATCTGAATGTCCCCGGGAACGAATTCGTAGGTGAGACTATCAATGGCTTCCGGATGCAAGTAATTTTTGTGTTTTTGCAAGAAATTATTCAGCGGAAAGCGGTTAATGTTTAGATACGCACCATTCGACAGGTCGAGGGAGCTCACCATTGTTTCAATCTCAATAGTCATTTCAAATTCGGGGTACTGCAAGAGTCCGTCACTAGTTTTGACGGTTTTCACTACCGGAGGAATCACAAGATTCTCAAGGGTTTTTTTTCGATCGCGTCCCGCTTGGGTGGTGGTGCTGATTACGGGATTGACGGTATATCCTTTGTTGCGCAACAATTGCAGAATTCCTTCTTTCCCTGCCAAATGCGCGGCCCCAACGGCACTAAACAAACTCCCTTGGCGGGCCAAAGAGTCGATGCTGCGGGTCATCGTGTAATTGCGGTCGATGATTAAGGCTTTGTGATTGCCGGGAGAGGCGCTGAGTTTGCTCAACGAATCGAGCATGACAATATCTTTATCGCGGTAGTAATCTTTGAGTGCGGCTTCTTCCGTGCGGCCTTTAAGGAGTTTGGTGAGGGCGTTGCGACGTGTTTCTTCGGTTGTCGAGCCTTCCTCCATGCCTTTCATTTGTTTTTCGAGTTCTGCTCGGGTAGTTTGGATAAGGTTGATTACTGATTTTTTGGCGTCTTCCAAGCCAACGATTTTTTTACCGTGTTTTTTGGCGGTTTGAAAGATAAACATATCCAAAACCGTATTTTCCTCGTAGTCGCTTTTGGGGCCGTTGTTGACCGATGACATGTCTTTGAGGTAATTGCGGCTGCTGAAAAGTTGCACCAGTTGTTGTTGGGAAATGGGTTTGAAGGCAAATGGATTTTTGCTTTCCATCATCGTTTTTGCCATGCTATTGTAGAGCAAATCAAAGATGGAATTCCATGTTTCAGGATTACTCTCGTTGCTAACGATATCGGCATTCAAAAGGTGGGTATAAAAATCGTCGGGCAGGTGGTAGGAGATTTTTTCATTGACATGAAAAGTGCCGTAGAGGTAGGATTTTTTGGCGATTCCGTTTCCTGAGATTTCCCATAAAAGTGATTTTTCTACAGGGGTTTGGGCGTAGGCTACGGCGCCGACTACCCACAAAAGGCGAATAAGTAACTTCACGAGGTATTTTTTTGGTTCTGAACAAATATAGGTAAAAAACTGAGCCACAACGGGAAGCCTTGCCGGATAAATTAGCGTCGCTTCATGAAAAGAATCGCCACAGATTTTTTATATTTGGCTAAAATGAGATTCATGAAAAAAATAGTAGGATTACTTTTGATCACCTTGCCCATGTATACGAGTGAAGCCCAACAAACCGCTAATCCGCTTTTGCAGCCTTGGAAAGGGAACTACGGTGGGGTTCCCGCTTTTGGTTTGTATTCGTTGACCGACTTTAAACCCGCCATTACCCAGGCGATAGCCGAACGATTGCGTGAGGTCGATGCAATTGCGCAACAAAAAGCGCCAGCGACTTTTGCCAATACGATTGCCGCATTGGAGCGCACGGGGAAAACCTATCTGCGAGTGCGTGCCGTGTTTGAATTGTACAGTGCCAATTTGAATACCCCAGAGTTTGAAGCCATCGAATTGGAAATGGCGCCAAAGTTCTCGGAAATGAGCAGCACTATTTACCAAAATGCGGCTTTGTTTGCCCGAATTGCCGCCGTTCACAATGGGAAGGAAATGGAAAAATTAACCCCTGAACAAAAGCGGTTGGTGCAAACGTATTACGCCCAATTTGTCAAAGAAGGCGCGTTGGCCAATGCCAAAAGTAAGCAGCGCATTGCCGAGATCAATAAGGCTTTGGCTGGCTTGTTTACGCAATTCAGTCAAAATCAATTGGCCGATGAGAACAATCAATATTTACTGTTGGAAACCGAAGCCGATTTTGCGGGTTTACCCCTAGAATTGGCAGATGCTGCGCGTCAAGAAGCCCAAGAGCGTCAGCTGAAGGCATTGGGCTGTATTGCCAACACGCGTTCGTCGATTGAGCCGTTTCTTACCTTTTCATCGCAGCGGTCGTTGCGGGAGAAAGCCTTTCAATTGTTTGTAAACCGCGGCGATAATGCCAATGCCCACAACAATAATGCAACGGTGGTTGCGATTTTGAAGTTGCGTGCCGAAAAAGCAAAATTATTGGGCTTTCCTACGTTTGCTCATTGGAGTTTGTCGAATACCATGGCGAAGCAACCCCAGCGCACGTTGGATTTGATGCTTTCGGTATGGGAGCCCGCTTTGTTGAAAGTGCAAGACGATGTGAAGGCGATGCAACAGTTGATCGCGGCGGAGGCCGGCACCTTTGCGTTGGAACCCTGGGATTACCGCTATTATGCAGAGAAAGTCCGCAAAGAAAAATACGCTGTAGACGCTAATGAAATCAAACCCTATATGCAGTTGGAACCCTTGCGGGAAGGCATGTTTTGGGTGGCTGAGACGATTTTTGATTTGACCTTTGCGCCCGTGACTGATGTGCCCGTTTTTCATCCCGATGTGCGGGTGTGGGAAGTGCGCAAAAAGTCGACGGGTGCAGTGGTCGGTCTTTGGTATTTTGATCCGTACGCCCGCAAAGGAAAGCGTTCGGGGGCATGGATGACGGCCTACCGCGATCAGAGTCGTTTTGACGGTGAGGTGTTGACGTTGGTGTCCAACAACTGTAATTTTATCAAAGGCAAGCCGGGAGAGCCCGTTTTGATTTCGTGGGATGATGCCAATACGTTGTTTCACGAGTTTGGCCATGCGTTGCACGGCTTGTGTTCGGATGTGAATTATCCTTTGTTATCGGGAACGAATACGCCGCGGGATTATGTCGAGTTTCCGTCGCAGATATTGGAGCGTTGGTTGTCGACGCCCGAGGTGTTGAATCGTTTTGCGTTGCATTACCAAACGGGTGCCCCGATGCCTATGGCGCTGGTGGAACGCTTGGAGGCTGCGGCCACGTTTAACGAAGGTTTTTCCACGGTAGAAACCTTGTCGAGTGCGTTGGTAGACATGCAGCTGCATTTGTTTGAGCAACCGGAGATTGACCCGAAGACTTTTGAAGCCGAGGCGTTGAAGGCGTTGCGTATGCCGAAGGAAATTGTAATGCGCCATCGCATTCCGCAGTTTGGACATATTTTCTCGGGCGATGATTATGCTGCGGGTTATTATGGCTATTTGTGGGCGGATGTAATCAGTGCCGATGCGACGGAGGCGTTTACGGTTGATGGCAAAGGCTTGTATGATCCTGCGGTGGCAAAGCGTTTGTTGGACTACGTATTTAAAGTAGGGAACACCTTGGACCCTGAGGAGGCCTATCCGAAGTTTAGAGGGAAGAAAGCGAGTACGGCGGCCTTGATGCGGGCTCGTAATTTTCCGGTGAAATAAGTTTAAACCTAAATAATTAATAATTATGAATAAAAAGAGAATTATTTTTTTTGTGATATCAATGGTATTGATATGCGGAGTTATTTTCGTTTTTATTAGAAATAAAAGTGAAAATAATGGCAATGAAGTTATTCATCAAAAGTTTGATAGTTTGCCGATTGAAGAGGAAATTGTAGATCAAGATAGTTTAATACACAAATTGATATGTTCAGACTATAATGTTGGTTGGCAATATTTTGATACGAAAAAAAATAAATACAAAACACTTTTTTTTGATTCAGCTTCCTATAAATTACTTGTATATCATTCAGATAGTAATGATATTAATAGTATAAAAGAACTGAATAATAATCAGGTTTTTGTATGGAATTTGGAGGAAAATAATAATGAAATTTTTATTAATGGTGAATTCGGTTATACAGATAAAGATACATTAATGAATTGGAGGTTTGAAAAAAAAACAAATTCATTGGTTGATGAATCTGGTAATACTTTCAAAAAAATAACTTTCAAAAATGAGTAAATATTATTATTCAAAAGAAGGAGCTAGTAAAGGGCCTTATACACTTAAAGAGCTATTATCTGAGGACATAAGCGAAAATACTCTTGTATGGCATGAAGACTTAACAAATTGGATTAGAGCTGGAGATGTAACTGAATTAAAGGGTCTTATTAAAAAGAGTCCACCACCTTTACCTGAAGATTACCAACAGAAAAAACCTTCATTTAGTAGTAAATTGATCGTAATTTTCTCTTCTTTTATTTTTATTGTACTACTAGTGTTATTTATTAAAAAATTTGAGTCAAATAAACTTGATAGATCTAATAAATATGAGGTAGTTAAAGAAGATTCAATTAAAGAAATGGAAAGCCTGATTAGCGTTGACCAAGCCATAAAGATCGCTGAAAAAAAGTTTTTAAAATATACACCTAATATTGAATCAGAGGGCAAGAATATAACTTATTCAAAAACATTCAATGGTGATTTAAATAATGATGGATTAGATGAAATTGTCATTTACTTCGTTTGTACCCCAAAGTCGGGTGGGAATATGATAGTGGGAAGGGAGGCAGCTATTTACTTAAACATGGGTTCAACTGTTAAGGCTATCACAGCTCTTAATCCAGAATATCCTTTTCATATTCAATCAATTAAGGAAAATAGGCTAATTGTTGTTGAAGAGGTTTTTGATGAAAATGATTCCCCAGGATTCGCAAGTAAAGGTAAACTGCATTATTTTGTATTGAATGGGGAGTCTTTGCAAGAAATTGTTGAGTGAAAAAAGGATTCATATAATCCATTTAAGTACAACTTAATTTTTAGTTTAAGTTTTTGAATTTTTAATTGCAATGTTATGATAGTGAAATCAATAAAAGATAATGTTATTACCTGGAAACTTCACTCAAATAATAATCAAAAAAATAATATAATTGTTGAATTTGATTTTTTATGTGAAAAAAATAAAATTTGGTTGAATAATTGTATGGTAGTTGAAGATTATAGGGGCAAAGGAATTGGAAAATTTATTATTGCAGAAGCTATTAAAGAATTCAAAAAAATTTACATATCTAGTGCTCAAAAACATGAACATAAATTTATGAAAATAAAAAATGACACAAGATATATTGAAGATCGAGAAGGAGAATGTTTTGTTAGATCACTTTTAAATAATGAATTAATACATAAAGAATGGTATATCAATCCATTCATTTAGTAAATAAGTTTTAGATATAGATTTAGTCCGATTGTTTCTTTTTAGCCCCGGTAGAGCCGATATCCCCCGACCCTTCGGGGATAAAGGCGAAAACGGGAGGGGAGTGGTACTGGGCAGGGGCGTGATGCTCCTTATAAAAAAACCCGATACGGAAAGCATCGGGTTTTGTATTTTGGGTGAATTAGTAATTAACCTAAAGCGGCTCTTTTGAATCCGGTTACGGTAAGACCAGCATCTACTGATTTTACGTAAGCGCTTACACTCATGGAGCTGTCTTTAATATAATCTTGGTTGACCAAGGTATTGTCTTTGAAGAAACGGTTTAATTTCCCTTTGGCAATATTGTCTAACATCGCTTCGGGTTTTCCTTCAGCACGCAATTGGTCTTTTGCGATTTCGATTTCTTTAGCGATTGTATCGGCATCTACACCGTCTTCATTCAACGCGATAGGATTCATCGCCGCTGCTTGCATGGCTACGTTACGAGCTGCTTCATCAGCACCCGCTACATTAGCAGACAAAGCTACTAAAGTGGCGATTTTGTTTCCTGCGTGGATGTATGAGTTTACGAAGGCACCGTGTAAACGTTCGAAAGAACCGATTTCGATTTTTTCACCGATAACACCGGTTTGTTCGATTAATTTTTCGGCAACAGTGATTCCGTGGAAATCAGCTGCTAGTAAATCTTCTTTGGTTTCGAAGTTCAAGGCTAAAGCTGCCAATTCTTGGGCTAACTTCACGAATCCTTCATTTTTCCCTACGAAGTCGGTTTCACAGTTCAACGAGATGATTGCTCCCGAAGTGTGGTCGGCATTCACGGCAGCGATAACAGCTCCTTCCGTAGATTCACGGTCCGAACGGTTAGCGGCTACTTTTTGTCCTTTTTTACGTAGGATTTCAATTGCTTTGTCAAAATCACCTTCGGCTTCTACCAAGGCTTTTTTACAGTCCATCATACCGGCACCGGTCATGGTTCTTAGTTTGTTTACGTCAGACGCAGTAATAGTTGACATTTCTTTTTTATTTTTTGATTAAAAAATTCGTTTAAAATCAAATTCCAATTTCGGGATTCCAAACTCCGGGTTACTAAAAACCGTAGGAATTTGGCATCCTTCCATTGGAATTTAGTGTTTTATTTATTCTTCAGCAGCGGCTTCAGTCGTGTCAGCTACCTCAGGAGTGGCAACTGCTTCAACTGTTTCTTCTACTTCAGGAGCATCATCGGCTTCTTTTTCGTTGGTACGGTTGGACAATCCGTCTTGAACGGCAGCCGTAACGAGAGAAAGAATTTTTTCGATAGATTTAGAAGCATCATCGTTGGCGGGGATTACGTAATCTGCCTGACGAGGGTCAGAGTTGGTATCCACCATTGCAAATACTGGAATGTTTAATTTGTGTGCTTCTTTCACCGCGATGTGCTCGGCTTTGATATCTACTACGAACAAGGCTGCAGGCAGTCTTGACATATCGGCGATAGAACCTAAGTTCTTCTCCAATTTAGCACGAAGACGATCGATTTGTAATTTTTCTTTTTTCGACAAGGTGTTGAACGTACCGTCTTTCTTCATACGATCGATGGTTGCCATTTTTTTCACGGCTTTACGAATTGTTACGAAGTTGGTCAACATTCCTCCAGGCCATCTTTCGGTGATGTAAGGCATGTTTACTGCGGCTGCTTTTTCAGCTACGATGTCTTTTGCTTGTTTTTTGGTAGCTACGAATAAGATTTTTCTACCAGAGGCAGCGATTTTTTTCAAAGCTTCATTCGCTTCTTCAATTTTGGCTGCGGTTTTGTACAAGTTAATGATGTGTATCCCATTGCGCTCCATGTAAATATAAGGCGCCATGTTGGGGTCCCACTTGCGGGTCATGTGTCCAAAGTGAACACCGGCCTCTAATAATTCTTTTACGTCTATTTTATTTGCCATCTTTTTACTAGTTTACGTTCCGTTGATTAGCAATTATCGGGCTTTTGAAGGCTTTTTGGGATAATTTAGATGCTAAACTAACTTCCTTTGACGAAAAGGAATAACGGCAACAGATTAATTTCAAACTTAAGGGTAGGAAAAACGGATTAACGTTTCGAGAATTGGAATCTCTTACGTGCTTTTTTCTGACCGAATTTCTTACGTTCTACCATACGTGGATCACGGGTAAGTAATCCTTCTGGTTTTAGGATCGCTCTGTTCTCAGCTTCCACTTCGCACATTGCACGGGCAATAGCCATACGAACGGCTTCAGCTTGACCGGTTGAACCTCCACCGTATACGTTAATTTTAACGTCGAAGTTGGAAGCGTTGTCTGTCATGGCTAAAGGTTGTAATACTTTGTATTGCAACGTAGCTGTGGGGAAGTAGTTTTCGAACTCTCTTTTATTTACCGTGATTTTACCAGTTCCTTCTGAAACGTAAACACGTGCCACAGCGGTCTTTCTACGACCAATTTTGTGAATTGTTCCCATTACTTCAAATCGTTTAAGTTAACGGTTTTTGGTGTTTGAGCCGCATGTTTGTGCTCAGCGCCAACGTATACATTCAAATTGCGGAATAATTGTGCCCCTAATTTGTTTTTAGGTAACATTCCTTTAATAGCTTTCTCTACCATGATCGCAGGATTTTTGCGATACATTTCTTTGGCAGATAAGCTTCTTTGACCACCTGGATAACCGGTATGGCGGATATAGGTTTTATCCTCCATCTTGTTACCAGTCAGGTTGATTTTTTCAGCGTTGATAACAATAACGTTATCACCACAATCAACGTGCGGGGTATAACTTGGTTTGTATTTACCTCTCAAAAGCATCGCTACTTTTGAAGCTAAACGACCTAAGTTATGACCTTCAGCGTCCACAACAATCCACTGCTTGTCTGCAGTAGCCTTGTTGGCTGAAACTGTCTTGTAGCTTAATGTGTTCACAGTACTTATTTTAAATTAAACATTCCTTTCCCTCCCCGAGGCTTCGGGATAAGGGAGTGCAAAAGTACAATTTATTCTTTTATATCCAAACCTCCTTTTTATTTATTTTATTGATTCCTAAAATTTTGGGGATGAGCGGGCTATCCTAGTGGGATGGGCGTTTGCGATAAGCGGGATACAATTTATTTCGCTGGAAAAAGCAGCAATTCATTTTTTGTCTTTTTAAATTTGTTAAATTTACGCTCGTCAAAGTCCATTGCTATGAAATCAAAAGCTACGTTAAAACAAATTGCCAAAGAATTGGGCGTGTCGGTATCTACCGTGTCCAAAGCCTTGAATGACAGTCCCGAAATCAGCGAACCCACCAAGCAACGGGTGCAGGAATATGCGAAGTTGAAAAACTACAAGCCGAATGCAATTGGATTGAATTTAAAAAACCGTTCGACCAAAACCATCGGCGTGATTATTCCTAATATATTAAATTCCTTTTTTGCCAAAGTGTTTACGGGTATCGAGAAAGTAGCCGATGAAAAAGGGTACAAGGTGATGACGTATATTTCGAACGAGTCGCTTGAAAAAGAGATTGCTGCATTGGAAATGCTGAGTAATGGCGCCATTGACGGATTTATTTTATCGATTTGTGAAGAAGCACAGAAACTGCAGCAGTTTGATCATTTTAAGCAAATCCTCAATGAGGGGACTCCCATTGTAATGTTTGACCGTATTGCCGATGAAGTGCATTGTGATAAAGTAATTGTCGATGATTTTGATTCGGCGGTGAATGCGACCCAACATTTGATTAAAACGGGAAATAAAACGATAGCTTTATTTTCGGCCATTGACAATTTGAGTGTCGCCAAGTTGCGCGCCGAAGGATTTCGAAAAGCCATGGCTGATGCCGGACTGACGATCGATGCTCAGCATGTCATTTTATCCAACTCGGAAGAAGATTTTGATCAAAAGGCCGCTGGTTTTTTTGACAAACATAAAGTAGATGCTGTTTTTGCGGTAGACGAACATGCTTCGGTCTCGGCTATGAAAATGGCGGTAAAAAAAGGACTCCGCATTCCCGATGCGTTAGCGGTTATCGGTTTTGCCGATGGCGTTTGGTCGCGTCGTTTAACACCGAGTTTGTCTACAGTGAGTCAGCACGGTCCCGAGATTGGGGAAGTGGCGACGCGTATGTTGATTGAGCGCTTAGAACATAAAGGGGAGCCATACAAACCCCGAACCACGGTTATTGCTACCGAATTGCGCCAACGTGAATCTGTTAAACGGTTGGCCTAATGTGGCGGTGGGTGTTTTGTGGACTTTGGTTTCCACTCCTTTTAGGAGCGCAACCCACACCCGATGTATTTGATTTGGCCCGCAAGGGTTCGGAAGAGGCGGTGCGTTCCGTATTGGCTACCCAGCCCCGTGCGTTTGATTGCGTTAGTCCCGCGGGATTCACTCCTTTGATCCTTGCCTGCTATAAAGGCAATACTTCTGTTGTAAAGGTATTGTTGGAAGCGGGGGTTGCTGTAAATTATACTTCCGATCAGGGAACCGCTTTAATGGCGGCGGTGGTGCGGGGTAATGCCACGGTTGTCGGCTTGCTTTTGGACAATAAAGCCGATCCCAATTTGACCGATGTACAAGGAAATACGGCCTTGCATTTTGCAGTTCAGTTCAAAAATATCGCGATTATTCGACAACTCTTGGCGCATGGTGCGCTCCGCGAGGCCAAAGACGGTAAGGGCATGACGGCTTTTGAGTACGCCGTGCAATCCAGAGATGAGGCGATTATTGCCTTGTTGAAGGGGTGAGGAGGTAGCGGAAATGACTTCGTGCCAAAAAAAGATATCTAAATAAAAAGAAAATATGCTCCCGTTAGATTCTGAGTTTGTTATACTTTATCTGCTATATCTTTCCGTTTTTGGTTATTTTTTGTTTCAATATTTGCACTCCAGAAAAAGAGTCTTCAAAATTAACCTTTTCCTATTTTTCTCCTATTTTACCCTAATGATTATTGTTTTTGCTGATGCCGAAAATTTTAAATCCGGAAATTCTTTGGCGGTTCTCTTTTATGGATTTCTTTTTGTGATGCTTCATGTTGCGCTCTGGGGTGTGATCAACCTGTTTAAATGGGTGTTTAAAAAAAAATAGCCTATTATGAACGGTCACATGAAGGGGTTACTCATCGTTGTATTCGCTATTTGTGCGCTAGTACTAAACGTCACTATTATTGACGAAATGGTAATGCCAGATCCTTGTTATTATCATAATCATGAAATGAGTATTTTACTTGGTTTATTTTATAGTTCTTCTTCAGCCTCTGGCGGTCATCCAGAAATTAATTTATTCAACGTGCTATTCACATTAACTACAGGAGGATTTATGGGATTTTTAGTTTATTCTTTTTTGGGAAAGAAAAGCGATTGAAGGTCTAAAATTTCCTTTAAAAATATAAATCATCTCATGTTTTCTAACAGTTCTTTAATAAAATACCAAGTCGTACCCATAAGTTTTTTCAAATTTTCACTACTGTTTTGTAATAAATTGTAAATTAGGCTTCTAGAAACCTAACCTTTACCTTTTATGAAAAAAACACTACTTTTTTGGGGGCTAGCCTTGGTGTTAGGCTCAAGTGAAAGCCTCGTATTTAGTCAGAATCTCCAACCCATGCCGATACAAAGTGGGTTTAATGCCGATGTGGTAGCCAACGGCGTGGGACCTTCAGCATCTTCTACTACAGCCGATGTCGATGGCGTAAATTATAATTTTGTCTCTCGTGATTTTCAATTGACTTCCACCAGCGCGGCATTGACGTATGGCTTACCTGCCAACGGACTTATTACGAGTCTTGTGGCGGCTCCCGCGGGGCTGACCTATCAGTTGGCCTCGTACAGCAGTCCCAATAGTTTACGACTTCAAAATGCCAACGATGCTGGAACGTTGGTTTTTACAACTCCCTTGGCGGCCCTCAATTTGTATATGTTAGCAACTTCAGGAAGTGGGGCGTCTACCGTAAGTGTCACGGTTAATTTTACCGATAATACCTCGCAAACCTTCACCAATTTGGCTTTGGCTGATTGGTATGGCGGGACCAATTTTGCCATTACTGGCTTAGGTCGCATTAACCGGACCAATGATGTTTTGGAAACGGGCAGTGGGACGAATCCGCGGTTGTATCAAATTCCGATGACCCTTGCGACAGGCAATCAGTCCAAATTGATTCAGAGTGTCACCGTAACCAAAACGGGCACCGGAGGGATTCCTAATATCATGGCTTTTTCGGCCAATGCGTTTACGCCTTGTGATGGACCAACCAACATTACCTATGTTTCCGCCAACGATGGAGGCACCTTGAGTTGGACGGCACCTGCCAATGCCCCGTCTTCGGGTTATGAGTATTACTATAGTACTTCCGCAACACCACCAAACGATACGACTATCCCGTCCGGAAGTGTTGCAGCAGGTGTAACTTCAGTAACCTTAACCGGATTGCCTATTGGGGCCACCTACTATTTTTGGGTACGTTCCAATTGTGGTACTGAGCAAGGGTTTTGGCAGTTTACATCGTTTACTACAGGGCAGCTTTCGGTTACCTACACCAATGGCGATATCAATACAGAGTTTTCCACCACGGCCACTGTAACCAGCACCAATGCCTGTCCGGGGTCGCTTACGATTAATGTCCCTACCGGGTATTACATTGCGGCAACCGATGTGTCGTATACCATGACGACTGCCAGCAACGGTTGGATGAGCGAGCAGCGCTCGTTATTGGTGTGTACGACCAATGCTACGACAGAGGCAGCGATTTCTTCTGGAGTGGGAGGTACTACAGGAACCTATTCGTATAGTCGTTCGGGCTTAAATTTGGCCAACAATTTAACTGGAGCTGTCAACTTTGAACTTCGGGCTTGGCGAACGTTTGGGGGCTCGGGTTGTGATGCCAACTATAACAAGGTGGACAACAATTCTTGGAAGATTACGGTTACCCTAACGCAAACCCTTTCGAATACAGAAAACGAACAACCTAAAGTTACCGTATACCCTGTACCCTTTAGTTCGGTGTTACATATGACTCAAGCCGCCGAAATTCAATCGGTTACTTTTGCAGATACAACAGGAAAAGTCATTCGTACCCTCGAATCTCCAGAAGCCTCGGTGAACCTAGCCGACTTAGCCTCGGGCTTGTATTTGGTCACTTTACAAATGCGCGACGGATCGGTGCAAAACACGAAAGTAATTAAGGAATAATTTTTGTGTCGTATTTGGTTGTCGGCCCCCTCACCCCCAAAGGGGGAATGGGAATTAACGGTTGTTTATTGAAGATTTTTGAAACTGAACACTGAACACTGAACACTGCTTACTAAACTGTGCTAATGCGCTTCCAGCCAATTCTCGCCAAAGCCCATTTCAATTTCAAGCGGGACGGCCATCGGAAAGGCATGTTCCATTTCGTGTTTGATCATTTTTTGAATCGCTTCAAGTTCGGATCGATGCACATCAAATACTAATTCGTCATGCACCTGCAACAACATTTTGGATTGCCAATTTTCGGTGGTTAGTTTTCGGTGAATATTGATCATGGCGATTTTGATAATGTCGGCCGCCGATCCTTGTATTGGGGCATTAACTGCGTTGCGTTCGGCCCCTCCTCGCACCACCGCATTGGCCGAATTGATGTCCTTTAAATAGCGACGGCGCCCTGAAATCGTTTCTACATAGCCGTTTTCCCGCGCAAAATCAACTTGGTTTTGCATATATGATTTCAATTTGGGGTAGGTTTGGTAATAGGCCTCAATCAAGGCAGCGCTTTCACTTCGCGAGAGACTCGTTTGATTGGATAGCCCAAAGGCCGATACCCCATAGATGATTCCGAAATTGACCGTTTTGGCATTGCTGCGTTGCTCTTTGGTGACATCTTCGAGAGCTACTTGAAATACTTTGGCGGCGGTACTGCGGTGAATGTCTTCTTTGTTTTGAAAGGCTTTGATCATGTTCTCTTCGCCGCTCAATGCCGCAATAATACGTAATTCGATTTGGGAGTAGTCGGCAGACAGTAAAACATAGTCTTCATTTTTTGCCACAAAGGCTTTTCGAATTTGACGGCCCCGTTCGGTACGAATCGGAATGTTTTGCAGGTTGGGATTGTTCGAACTCAATCGGCCGGTACTCGCCACGGTTTGCATATAGTCGGTATGGACGCGTTTGGTTTTGGCATCCACTTGATGCGGTAAAGCCTCTACATATGTACTTTGTAATTTCACCAGCTGACGCCACTCGAGGATATCGCGTACAATCTCATGTTCATGGGCTAAATAACTGAGAACTTCCTCACCGGTAGCGTATTGCCCGGTTTTGGTTTTCTTTTGTTTCTGCCCTCCAATTTTCATTTTATCAAACAAAATATCGCCCAATTGTTTTGGTGACGCCAAGTTGAACGATGTTCCGGCGGAGGTATAAATTTTTTGTTCCAAGGCTTGAATTTCAAGCGCCATATCGGCCGACATCGATTGGAGGTAAGTCACATCCAAGCGAATGCCTTCACGTTCCATATCGGCTAAGACTTGTACCAGGGGAATCTCGATTTCGTCAAAGAGCTTTTTCGTTCCCACACGTTCGAGTATGGGTTGAAAATGCGCTTTGAGTTGCAAGGTTACATCGGCATCTTCCCCCGCGTATTCTTTGATGGCTTCAAGAGGAACGTCCCGCATGGAACGTTGGTTTTTTCCTTTTTTTCCGATCAAGGTTTCAATGGACTGTGGTGCATACTGTAAATAGGTTTCGCTCAACACGTCCATATTGTGTCGCATGTCGGGATTGATGAGGTAATGCGCAATCATGGTGTCAAAAAGCGGCCCGCGCACGGTAATTCCGTAATTGGCCAATACTTTTAAATCGTATTTTAAGTTCTGTCCAATTTTTTCAATGGTTTCATTTTCAAAAAAGGGACGCAATTGGGCTGCGATTTTTTGTGCTTCTTCAGGATTTTCAGGCACCGGAACGTAGTAGGCTTTCCCTTTTTCCCAGGCGAAAGAAATCCCCACCAATTCAGCATTTTTAGCATCAATACCGGTGGTCTCTGTGTCAAAACATACAGCGGTTTGTTTCAGTAAATTTTGCAACAACAACTGCATTGGAAAGTCTCCTTGCACGATTTGATACAAGTGCGACGTTGTTTCTAAAGTGGCATAGGTTGTAGACGTAAGAGTCGCTTCTTCATCGTCTACAAACCCAAACAAATCCATTTGATTTTCGGGGGTTTTCTTTGGGGTAGGTTTTTTGGCTACAACCGTTTCCGCTGCGCCATTATTTGTGTCAATCGCATCGTAATCATTTCCTTGTCCAAAAAGCTTGTCAAATTGGGCTTTCATTTGGCGAAACTCCAATTCTTGAAATAAGGCATCGGTTTTTTCAACATCGGGACGACTTAATTCAAAGGCTTTTTCGTCAAATTCGACAGGACAATCCAATAAGATCGTTGCCAATTTTTTGGAAAGAAGTCCTTGCTCTTTGTGGGCTTCGATTTTGTCTTTCAAGGCACCTTTTAATTGATCGGTATTGGCCAGGAGATTTTCCATGGAGCCAAACTCGGCCAGTAATTTTTTTGCCGTTTTTTCACCCACTCCAGGAAGTCCGGGAATATTATCGACCGCATCGCCCATCATGCCCAAGAAGTCAATTACTTGTAGCGGATTGTTGATTTCAAATTTTTGTTTTACCTCTTCCACCCCCCAGATTTCAATATCGTTCCCCATTCGGGCGGGTCGGTACATGAAAATATTTTCCGAAACCAATTGGCCAAAGTCCTTATCGGGGGTCACCATATATACTTTGTAGCCTTTTTTCTCGGCTTTTTTCGCTAACGTACCGATCAAGTCGTCGGCTTCAAAGCCTGCTTTTTCAATAATCGGAATGTGCATAGCATGGAGCAGCGCCTGGATGAAAGGGACTGCAATTTTAATGGCCTCTGGGGTTTCGTCACGGTTGGCCTTGTATTCGGTAAACATTTCCAAACGGTAATCGCTGCCTCCTTTATCAAAAGCTACGGCCAAATGGTCGGGTTTTTCGCGTTTTATCACATCCATCAAGGAATTCATAAATCCCATAATGGCTGAAGTATCCATGCCTTTGGAGTTGATGCGTGGATTTTTGATAAAGGCATAATACCCACGAAAAATAAGGGCATAGGCATCGAGGAGGAATAAACGTTTTTGTTCCATAATAACACATTTAGACCCATTCTTGTTCCATTAGAGTGGGTTTTCAAATGTAAGGATTCAAGTTGAAATCTGCGGTGGAAGGTTGAAATTTCCCTTTTAATCTTTTCCAATGAAGATGCAGGAAAAATGTCTAGGTAACAGCGGTTAAAATTTCCTTAAATTTAAAGCGGACTTGTGCTGACCTACAATACCTTTGCGCTTTATAATCACATATGACTTTTCGATTGTTGATTCTTTTGATCCTGTTGACGCTTATTGAATTGTATGCGTTTCAAGCGGTTCGTACGGTAACCAAAACCAAATGGGTGCAATGGACCTACCTGGCGGTATCATTGGGGACCTTGTTTTTTGTGTTTTATCAATTCACCAAGTTTGACCGAAAAGTAGGACAGACCCCGATGACCATGTTGACCATTGGGTTATTGTTGTTGGTATTAGTCCCCAAGTTGATTATGATTTTGGTGCTTTTAGCTGAAGATATGTTCCGGTTGGTGTTGGGAGCTAAAAACTTTTTTGTCCAATACGATGCCGAAGAGTCCTATATCCCTGCCCGCCGTAAGTTTGTAAGTCAATTGGCTATCGGATTGGCTGCTGTTCCCTTTTTATCCTTGGTGTATGGCATGACCAAAGGCAAATACAATTTTAAAGTTCGAAAAGAAACCTTGTATTTTGACGATTTGCCCGACGATTTCGACGGATTTACCTTTACGCAAATTTCGGATATCCATAGCGGAAGTTTTGACGATGCCGAGAAAATTGCTCATGCTATCGACATTGTTAATGCGCAAGACTCGGATATGCTTTTGTTTACAGGCGATATTGTCAACACGCATGCTACAGAGATGCACCCTTGGGTTGATTTGTTCTCGAAGATTAAATCCCATCCGTATGGAAAATATTCGGTATTGGGGAATCATGATTATGGCGAATATATTGAGTGGAATACCGCTGCTGAAAAGGAGCAAAATTTTAAAGATATCATCGATTTGCACCGTCAAATTGATTTTAGACTCCTCCGCAATGAGCACGTGAACATTCAAAAAGGGGCATCGGCCCTCGCTTTGGTTGGGGTTGAAAATTGGGGGGTAAAGTTCAAAAAAGCAGGGGATTTAGCTAAAGCCTCCGCCGGATTGGATCCCAATGCGTTTAAAATTTTAATGAGTCATGATCCCAGCCATTGGGAGGTGGAAGTTAAATCGCATCCTGAAGTATACCATCTCACGTTATCGGGACATACACACGGCTTGCAATTTGGTATCGAAATCCCTGGTTTTATCAAATGGTCGCCTGTGCAATATGTGTACAAACAATGGGCAGGATTGTATGAACATACGGGGCGATACTTGTACGTAAATCGCGGTTTTGGATTCCATGCCTATCCAGGGCGCGTAGGAATTATGCCTGAAATCACAGTGCTTACACTAAAAAAAGGTCGTCCTGTCGCATAATTTGTTAAAAATAGTACCTTTGTATCCTAATTTTTCTTTACTTTGGGTGAAGAATGCTAAATACCGATTGATTGTATGTCGAAATTTGGAGAACTTATCAACGCACAAGTCCCTGTTTTAATCGACTTTTACACCGAATGGAACGAATCTTCTGTTTCAATGCATCCGG
Source organism: Flavobacteriaceae bacterium (assembly GCA_947463515.1). Taxonomy (GTDB): domain Bacteria; phylum Bacteroidota; class Bacteroidia; order Flavobacteriales; family Flavobacteriaceae; genus Flavobacterium. The sequence continues at coordinate 20,060 of CANHRI010000007.1, read as the reverse complement.
TGATACGCGATGTTGCTGCGGCCTTAGGCGATAAGGCAAAAGTGATTAAAATTGATGTGGATAAAAATCAAGAGCTGGCAGAAGCCCTACGTATTAAAGGGGTTCCAACGTTAATGATTTACAAAAACGGTCAAATGGTATGGCGGCAGTCCGGAGAATTGGATGCCAATTCCTTGATTGCATTGGTTAAAGATCAGATTTAGGAAGGATTTCACCACGATATCCTTGTGCTTTAAGATAGGCTAGAGCCTTTGGTAATACTGTTTTCAGGTTGCCAAAGGCTTTTTTGCTATCATGAAAAACGATAATGCTACCCGGTTGTACATTTTTGGTAATACTTTTTAGGCAATCTTCAGGGGTTGTATTTACATCCCAATCATACGTAAGAATATCCCACATTACAGGAATTAGATTGTGGGAGCGCAACTGTTGCGGTTGGCCAAGTTTTAATTTGCCGTACGGCGGACGAAACAGCAAAGGAGTGCGCCCCAAATGGGTCTCCATACTCGTTGTACACGCCTTAATGTCCTCAAGATACGCCACACGCGATGTTTTCCAACTGTTGCGATGATGGTAGGTGTGGTTTCCGATACCATGGCCTTCTTTGATCAAGGATTGTGCAATGTCGGGATACTGCGCCAAATTATTTCCAATAAGAAAAAAAGTAGCTTTAAAATCGTATGCGGCCAACGTTTCCAGTACCCATAGGGTGATTTCAGGCGTTGGTCCGTCATCAAACGTAAGGTACACCACCCGTTCGGTTTGCGGAATGTCCCAAACCAAAGTTGGCGTACTTTTTTTCACCCATAACGGTGTTTTTATCCATCGCATCATAGCTGCAATATCGCAAAAAAAATGCTCCTATAGCGGAGCATTTTTAGGTTATTCTTTATCGCGGTCAAATTGCGGGAATCGTGCATTGTATTGATTGAAGGCCTGGCGATTTTTTTGATAGAAGTCAATGTCGCCATTTTTCTTGCTTACGCGAAGCAAGCTGCGGTATCGTTCAATAGCCGATACGATATCGGTTCCCATAAACGATTTGTCAGCGGGGGAGAACGTAGTATAGTAGAGCAATTCCTGTTGGTATTTTGCAAAAAGTTGAGTCATCAACGCGCGTGCTTTTTCTTTTTCACCCACTTTATAATACCCATTGGCAAATGGTTCTAGCGTAAGATAATAGCCGTAATAGTCCAAAGGCATTTTATCAAGTGCAAGCTCGATAATTTTTTTCGCTTCGGGAATACGACCTTCGGCAATAAGGGCATCCATGGTTCGGGCCATGTTACCACGGTAGGAAATGCAGTTGCGGCGGGTTTCAGGATCGTGGTAAATGTCGGTCCGTTCGCCATTACCCCATTTCCAGTTCATAATCAATTGGTACATTTTATCGGTGTCCAATTGTCCCATATCGGGATAATTTTCTTCAATCACCGGTGTTTTAATCGGAACCAATTTGTACACCATTCCGTCCAATTGCAAGTAATCTTTCATCCACAAATAATCGTCATCCCCAAAACTTCCGGGACTGAAATAAATCGGACGTTTCCAATTGTTATTGTTGAGGATGTCCAACATGATTAAACGGTTTTTGTATAACGCACCTCCTTTGATGTCCAAATCGATGTAGGGAACAATGGAATCGGCTTGTTTGGCATTTACAATTTTATGTTTCAAGATGGAAGTTTTATCCACTGGGATGCGGACTTTATTGGTAGGGAAGAAATGGAGACGGTGGCCACTTTGCATTTCGATAGTGGTCAAGGTGTCTTCACTTTTCGCAAACTCGATAAAGTCTTTTAAGTTCCAACGGTTTTCGGTTTGTTTATGGAACAAAATTACATCGCGGTTATCGGCTACAATTTGGCTGTGCGAGTAGGAAATTGGTAACCCTTCCGAAAGATTGGTTTTTTGCTTCATTTGGTCTATGTACCAATCGGTCATCAACAAGCTCGTGTTCACAATGCGTACATCGGTGCGGTATCCTTCAATTTCTTGCGCATACCAAAGCGGGAAGGTATCGTTGTCACCAATAGTAAACAAGATGGCGTTTTTGTCGCACGAGTCTAAGTAGTTTTTCGCCATCGCAATGGCAGTATATCGGTTGGAACGGTCATGATCATCCCAGTTTTGTTTGGCCATCAAGATGGGCGACACCAACAGGGAAACAGCAATTGCCGACCAAGCAGCCGTTTTAGCATTGATTTTCTCAGCGATCATTTCGTAGAGGGCAAAAACGCCAAATCCAACCCAAATCGCGAACACAAAGAAGGAGCCTACCAATGCGTAATCGCGCTCACGGGGTTCGAAGGGCCGTTCGTTCAAATAGATTTTTAAGGCTAACCCTGTAAATAAAAACAAGGTAAGCAACACGTAGAACGATTTTAGGTCCCGTTGTGCATGGTACATCAGTCCAAGTAAGCCCAAAAAGAAAGGCAAGAAATAATAGAAATTACGCCCTTTGTTATTTTTAACATCGTCGGGTAAATTGTCTTGCGAACCCAAATGCATTTCATCAATCGCCTTAATGCCCGACATCCAGTTGCCATCAAGGTTGTCGTAGCGGCCTTGATTGTCATTTTGACGTCCTACAAAGTTCCATAGCAAATAGCGACCATACATATAGCCAAATTGGTATTCGACCATAAAGCTGATGTTTTGCCAAAATGTAGGTTTTTCTACCTCAATATATTCGCTATAGTATTTCAAAAAGCTGATGTAGTCTTCGTTATCCACTCTTTTTTGATTGAACGCTTGACGAAATGCGGCTACTTCTTCAACTAATTCTTGATTGTCGGCAAACTCAGGTTTGATGGTAAACTTCGGCACCCCTACAAAGTTCATGTACCCTTTGACATTGTCGTTGCTCCACAAACGTGGGAGGACAGCGCGGTGCTTGCTATTCGAGTTTTGCTCTGCTTTTTCGTAATTGTTGACGATGACATATTTGCCTGTTTTTTCGTCGCGCTCATAGTTTGGTTTTTTATCCAAATAGGGTTCCTCTTCGTCGGCACCGGCAAACATGTCGGTGTATTGAGGTCCATAAAACAAGGGGTTGTATCCGTATTGTTCACGGTTGTAATAAGCCAGTACCTCGGCGGCATCGGAGGGTTTGTTTTCGTTGATGGGTGTGTTAGCATTGGCACGCAAAGGAAGCATTAACCAGGTTGAAAAACCAACTAAAACAAACAGAATGCACAACAAAGCGGTATTGACCGCAGGCATTTCTTTTTTGCGGGTGTATTGTAGCGCAAAATAGAAGAACCCAACGATGGCTAAAAAGGCGATAAGTGTCCCAGAGTTAAATGGCAATCCGAAAGAGTTCACCATAAAGATTTCCGTTTTAGCAAAAAAAGCTAAGGTGTAGGGTAAGAGTAGTTTGAAAATGAATAAAAGGATTGCAATAATAATGACGTTGGCTAGGATAAAACTCTTTACAGTCACCTTGGGGTATTTTTTAAAGAAATACAAAAACCCGATGGAAGGTAAGGTCAATAAAGCCATGAAGTGTACCCCAAAGGAAAGTCCAATCATCAAACTAATCAATAATAGCCAACGGTTACCCTGGGGTTTGTCCATGTCGGCTTCCCAGCGCAATCCAAGCCACAACAATAGGGCAATCATGAACATCGCCATGGCATATACCTCGGCTTCCACCGCATTAAACCAAAAACTATCGGAAAAGGTAAAGGTTAGCGCCCCAACGAATGAAGCTCCTAAGATCACTTTAAGATTGGTTTCATGGAGTGAAGTATATCGGCTTACAATTTTTTGTAAAAGCAAGGACGACGACCAAAAAAGGAATAAAATGGTAAAGGCACTCGAAAAAACCGAGAGCATATTCACCATGAGTGCAACTTTATCGGGACTCACTGCAAAAAGCGCAAAGAAGGCTCCTAGCATTTGAAAAAGTGGTGCTCCTGGAGGGTGACCGACTTCTAAGTTGGCTGCAGTAGCAATGTATTCTCCGCAATCCCAAAAACTCATGGTTGGTTCTACGGTAAGGCTGTAGCAAAGTAAAGCGATCGCAAAAGCTGTCCAACCCAGAATGTTGTTCCACTTTTTAAAGTCAAAAGGCGTCATAGTATGGTTTATGTATTATGGTGCAAAGAAACTATTTTTTTGTGTATTGCTCCATGGGTTAACAAAAAATTCTAAAAAACTGATTTACATGCATTCCCCAAACGCAAAGGGATGCGTTTTCGTATGATGCCAAAAAAAAGAACTTAAAAAAATGCAAAACGTTTGCTTAAATAAAAAAAAGCCATAAATTTGCACCCGCAATATTGGTCTATGGTGTAACGGTAACACTACTGATTTTGGTTCAGTCATTCAAGGTTCGAATCCTTGTAGACCAACAAAAACCCGACGACTAGTCGGGTTTTTTGTTTTATGAAAAAGCCCGGCTTGTCCGGGCTTTTGTCTTAATTAGATTTTAAAAGTAACTACAGGCCGTTGCGCGTGGTTGACCAAGTCTTCACTAATACTTCCGTTAAAGAAGTGCGCTAATCCTTTTCGGCCGTGTGTACTCATTCCGATGAGATCTGCGTCAATGCTGTTGGCAAAGTTCAAAATTCCTTTTTCCACATTGGTTTCGTTGTAGATGTGTGTAACGTAATTGTTGATTTGGAAATTACGCACAAATCCATCAATAATGCCTTGCGCAGTTGAAGTCGATTTAAAGTTGTTGGGTGTATTGATCATTACCAAATGCAGCGTTGCGTCAAATTTATTAGCAAATTCTACTGCTTTAGTGAATGGTAAGCGGGTTTCTTCAGAGAAATCAGAGGCGAAAACAAATCTGTCTACATTGAATTCTCCCATGTCTTTTTTTATGATCAACACGGGAACTTCGGCATTACGTACGACTTTCTCAGCATTTGAACCTATAAACATTTCTTTGTACCCGCTCGCACCATGGGAACCCATTACGATTAAGTCTACATTGTTTAAACGACTGATATTTAAAATACCTTCAAAAGCCATTTCAAATTGAATCACTTCAGAAACATTGATTCCGTCCAAATAGGGTGAATCCATAATTTCTTCGAGCTTATTGATGGCTGCGTTTTTGAAAAACATTAATTCAGGAATATCGTGACCTTTGCTAATCGCATCACTTCCTTCGTGAGGTAATTCCAACATGTGTAATAGAATGATTTCACCGTTATTTTTGCGAGCGATTTGGGCGGCAACTTTTAAAGCGTATTCGGCGTGTTCAGAAAAATCCGTTGGGATAAGAATTTTTTTCATTGTAACGTAGTATTATGGTTTTTGTTTATTTATTTGCTTGTATAAAAGTACAAAAAAAATATCAACCCTTGCTGTTTTTCTAAAATAAAAAAAACCTATATTTGCACCGTTGTTTAACGAATGATGCATAATGAGGGAAGCACTGCTTCCCTCTTTTTATAACAAAAGATGACCTTCAAAGAAAAAGTAGCGCAGTTGTTGGAGCAAGGCTTGGCCGATAAGCCACACTTGTTTTTAATAGATGTTTCGATTTCAGATAGTTACAAAATTAATGTAACTTTGGACGGGGATAATGGAGTAACTTTACAAGACTGTATGGATATCAGTCGCGCCATTGAACATAATTTGGATCGGGAAGAAGTTGACTTTTCATTGGATGTAGCGTCGGCAGGTGTTGGATCGCCCTTAAAATTAGTGCGTCAATACCAAAACAACGTAGGCCGTTGGTTGGTTGTAAAGACAACTGAGAGTACTGTGATTGAAGCGGTTTTAGAGGCGGCGGATGAACAGAAAATTACGCTCACTTGGGAAGCACGTGAACCGAAAAAAATAGGAAAGGGTAAGGAAACCGTTCAAAAAGTGATGGAAGTTCCCTATGCCCAAATCAAAGAAGCGGTGGTTACAATAAAATTCTAATAAATCATTATATAATGGAAAATCTTGCATTAATAGAATCATTTTCTGAGTTTAAAGATGATAAATTAATCGATCGTGTTACGCTGATGGCTATCCTTGAGGATGTTTTTCGTAACGCTTTGAAAAAGAAATATGGTTCTGATGACAATTTTGATATCATTATCAACCCTGATAAAGGGGATATGGAAATCTGGAGAAATCGCGTAGTGGTTGCCGATGGAGATGTTGAAGATTCTAATTCACAGATTTCTCTTTCGGAAGCCCGCAAGATTGAACCCGATTTTGAAGTCGGTGAAGACGTTTCGGAAGAAGTGAAGTTGATTGACTTGGGCCGTCGTGCTATTTTGGCATTACGTCAAAACTTAATTTCAAAAATTCACGAGCACGATAATACCAACTTGTATAAGCAGTTTAAAGATATTATCGGTGAAATTTACACAGCTGAGGTGCACCATGTGCGTCCTAAAGTGGTTATTTTGGTGGATGATGATGGGAATGAAATTGTATTGCCAAAAGAAAAACAAATTCCTTCCGACTTTTTCCGTAAAGGAGATAATGTTAAAGGGATTATCGAAAGTGTCGAGCTGAAAGGCAATAAGCCACAAATCGTAATGTCGCGTACTTCAGAAAAGTTCTTGGAGAAATTGTTTGAACAAGAAATCCCAGAAGTATTCGACGGTTTGATTATGATTAAAAAAGTGGTGCGTATCCCTGGAGAGAAAGCCAAAGTAGCGGTTGATTCCTACGATGATCGCATCGACCCAGTAGGAGCGTGTGTAGGTATGAAAGGGTCGCGTATCCACGGCATTGTTCGTGAGTTAGGCAACGAAAATATTGACGTAATTAACTTTACAACCAACCCTTCTTTGTTGATTTCAAGAGCGTTGAGTCCAGCGAAAGTGTCTTCCATCAAGTTGGACGAAGCACGTAAGTCGGCAGAAGTTTTCTTAAAATTAGAAGAAGTTTCCAAAGCGATTGGTCGTGGAGGACAAAATATTAAATTGGCTAGTTTGTTGACAGGCTTTGAATTGGATGTCATTCGCGAAGGAAGTGCAACCGAAGATGATGATGTTGAATTAACCGAATTCTCAGATGAAATCGATGGATGGATTATCGATGAGTTTGCCAAAATAGGACTGGATACGGCCAAAAGTATCCTCAAACAAGATGTAGCCGATTTAGCCCGAAGAACCGATTTAGAAGAAGAAACCATCCTTGAAGTGATGCGCATTCTGAAAGAAGAGTTTGAAGACTAAATAATGCCTACATTTACAAAAGAATACAGAACTTAATTACACTATATGTCTGACGAAAGAAATATACGAATTAACAAAGTTTTACGGGAATTAAATATTTCTCTGGACCGTGCTGTGGACTTCCTTAAAGAAAGAGGAATCTCCATTGATTCGAATCCAAATGCCAAAATTTCTGCAGGGGAATTTGATATTCTTCAAAATCAATTTGCAGGGGATCGTGGAAACAAAGAAGCTTCCAAAGGCGTAAGCGAAGAAATTCGCAAAGAAAAAGAAGCGTTGCGTTTAGAACGTGAGCGCGAACTGGAAGAGAAAAAACGCCAAGAAGAAGAACGTCAACGTCAAGAAGTAATTAAGGCCAAAGCTGTAGTCACAGGGCCAAAACCCTTAGGCAAAATTGATTTAGAAAACAAGCCAGCTCCCGTAGCAACACCTGCTCCGACTCCAACTCCAACCCCAGAAGCGGTTGATAAACCGGCCGAGGTGGCCCCTGTTGAGAAAGCGCAACCTCAAGCAGTAACTCCAAAAGAAGCAACTCCAGCTCCTGCATCAGCTCCTGTTGAAGGACAAGATGATACATATAAAACGATCTATACGAAGTTGACAGGTCCGGTTGTAGCGGGGGATAAAATTGACTTATCCAAGTTTGAAAAGCCCAAAAAGAAGAAAGAAGAGGGTGCCAAAGAAGGGGAAGGCAAAAACAAACGCAAACGTATTCAAGCCAAACCCGACGCACGTCCTGGAGGTGGAAATCCCAATGCTGGAGGTAACGCCAATAAAGGAGGTAATTCGAAGTTTGGTAATAAGCCTGGTTTTCAAAAAGGAGGCAATCGACCTGCCGTTGTTCAAAAAGTAGAACCTACGGAGGAAGAAGTTAAAAATCAAATTAAAGAAACCTTGGAACGTCTTCAAGGAAAAGGAAATAAATCAAAAGCGGCGAAATACCGTCGTGAAAAACGCGACACCCACCGTCAACGAAATGAAGACGAATTACAAGCATTGGAAGAAGGAAGTAAAATCCTTAAAGTAACCGAGTTTGTAACAGTAGGGGAGATTGCGAGTATGATGGATGTACCAATTACAAAAGTGATTGGAACCTGTATGTCTTTGGGAATCATGGTGACCATGAACCAACGTCTAGATGCAGAAACGTTGACCATTGTGGCGGATGAATTCGGATTTGAAGTGGAATTTATCTCTACCGAAATAGAGGAAACAATAAAAGTAGTAGAGGACCGCGAAGAAGATCTGAAATCCCGAGCACCTATTGTTACGGTGATGGGTCACGTTGACCACGGTAAGACTTCGTTGTTGGATAACATTCGTAAAACAAATGTAATTGCAGGAGAGTCCGGAGGAATTACCCAACATATCGGAGCTTATTCGGTAACGTTAGAAAACGGGAAGCGTATCACATTTTTAGATACACCCGGTCACGAGGCCTTTACGGCGATGCGTGCCCGTGGAGCTCAAGTCACCGACGTCGCCATTATTGTGTGTGCTGCCGATGACGATATCATGCCACAAACCAAAGAGGCGATCAGTCACGCGCAAGCAGCTGGCGTTCCGATGATTTTTGCCATTAATAAAGTGGATAAGCCAGCGGCAAATCCAGAACGTATAAAAGAACAATTGGCGCAAATGAACTTGTTGGTAGAAGATTGGGGTGGAAAATACCAATCCCATGAAATTTCAGCAAAGTTTGGTCAAGGGGTTAATGAATTGTTGGAAAAAGTGCTTTTGGAGGCTGAAATTTTAGATTTAAAAGCCAATCCTAATAAACCAGCCATCGGTACCGTTGTGGAAGCACAATTGGATAAAGGCCGTGGTTATGTAACCACAATATTGGTGCAAGCAGGAACCTTGCGTGTTGGCGATTATGTATTGGCCGGTAAAAACCATGGAAAAGTAAAAGCGATGTACGATGAGCGTGGTCACAGTATTAAAGTGGCAGGTCCTTCAACACCCGTTTCTATTTTAGGTTTGGACGGTGCACCTACCGCGGGGGATAAATTCAATGTATTTGAAGATGAACGCGAAGCGAAGCAAATTGCAGCCAAGCGAACCCAACTTTTACGAGAACAATCGGTTCGTACGCAAAAGCATATTACGTTGGCCGAAATCGGACGCCGTATTGCTTTAGGACAGTTTAAAGAATTAAACGTGATTTTGAAAGGAGACGTGGATGGTTCAGTAGAAGCACTATCCGATTCGTTCTCTAAATTATCTACCGAGGAAATTCAAATCAATATCATTCACAAAGGTGTAGGTGCGATTACGGAGTCTGACGTTATGTTAGCTTCAGCTTCTGACGCAATTATCATCGGATTTAACGTTCGTCCCGCAGGGGCTGCCAAACAATTGGCAGAAAAAGAAGAGATTGATATTCGTAACTATTCGATTATTTACGATGCAATCGATGATTTGAAAGATGCGATGGAAGGTATGTTATCGCCGGAGATGAAAGAAGAAATCACCGGGAATGCAGAGATTCGCGAAACCTTCAAAATATCGAAAGTGGGTACTATTGCAGGATGTATGGTTACGGATGGTAAAATATTCCGCAACTCTCGTATTCGTTTAATTCGCGAGGGGGTGGTAATATTTACAGGCGAACTTACCGCATTAAAACGTTTTAAAGATGACGTAAAAGAAGTTTCCAAAGGGTACGATTGTGGTATTCAAATCAAAAATTACAACGATATTCAAATCAACGATATCATCGAAGCTTACCACGAAGTTGAGGTTCGAAAAAAATTGAAATAATTTGTAATTTTATAAAAAAAGCGGTTCAACTGAACCGCTTTTTTTATGCTCTATTGGGTTTAACAACCAAAGCGTTGGGGTACTTTTTTTTGAGTAGGATAAGGTTTCTTTCAGCTTCAATTCTACTTTTGAAATTACCGACCCAAACCTTATATATAGGGGTGCTAAAAACGATTGTAGCATCGTATTGTTTGTTGTCTTTACGAAACAGGGCCAGCATTTTCTTTGCGTCTTCACTGGCTCCACTAAAAAGCTGAATTTTATAGCGATTGTTAACGGTAATCGCTGCATTAATTTTTCTTTTTTCAGCTAATAACTGTTCAAATTTAAGGTCTTGTTCAACGGTAACTTGTTGGCTAAAAAGGGTGTTAAAATTTAAAAAAAACAGTCCCAAAAAAAGCCACTTTTTTTCAGGTTTTTGAAGCCTAATTTTCATAATCTTTTGATTTATATGCAAATGTAAGAGTATCCTTTTATTTATGCTAAAATTTTGCTATTTAGAATTGTTATAAATTGTTATTTTACATTCTTTTTAGGTTTTGATAATAGTCCATAAATCGTATTTTTGCTCAAGTTTTTAAAAAAGTGTGTAGTTTCCTCTTGAAATACCTTCAAAAAACTATGCCAAAACGTCGATAATCATTAATAATATGAAAAAAGTGGGTAACCATAATTCGATTTCAAAAATGTATTCCTTCGGGTTAGCATTAATGCTAACGTTTTCACTCTCTACTTTTGCTCAAGATCCAGCTCCAGCAGCTCCAGCAGCAGCCCCCGCAGATGCAGCGGCAGCAGCTCCGGCAGCTTCAGCAGGTGGTGATGTGGCCAAAGGGAAGGAATTGTTTAACACCAACTGTGCTGCTTGTCACAATTTAGATAAGCCAATGACAGGTCCTGCGCTTCGTGGGGTAGCCAACAAGTACGATAAAGCATGGTTGTACAAGTGGATTAAAAACAGTTCGGCCTTGATTGCCTCAGGTGATGCGCAAGCTGTAAAGGTTTTTGAAGAAAACGGCAAAAAAGTAATGACCGCTTTCCCACAACTGACCGATGCTGACATAGACAACATTATTGCTTATACCTCTGAGCCAAAACCAGAAGCTCCAGCTCCGGCAGCGGGTGCTGTAGGTCCTGCGGGACAAGGGACTGGTGCTGAGGGAGGTATTTCAAATGAAATCATTTTAGGTGCTTTAGCCTTAGTGATGCTCATGTTGGTGGTAATGTTGTTATTGGTTAACAATGTTTTAACCAAGATTGCGAAGTCTAATGGTGTTGAAATTCCGACTACAAAAAGTAATTCTCTTCCTATTTGGAAATCTTTTGCGCAAAACCAATTCTTAGTTTTGGTTACTTCGATATTTTTATTGTTGTCCAGTGGTTATTTTGCTTACGGATATTTAATGCAAATTGGTGTAGATCAAGATTATGCCCCGATTCAACCGATTCACTATTCACACCGTATTCACGCGGGAAGCAATGGAATCGATTGTAAATATTGTCACTCGGCAGCGCGCGTAAGTAAAAATGGAGGTATTCCTTCTTTAAATATATGTATGAATTGCCACAAGAATATTTCTGAAGTTTCAGATACTACTGCTACTGCAGAATACTCGAAAGCATTCTATGATGCCCAAATTCAAAAATTGTATGATGCTGTAGGTTGGGATAAATCTACCCAATCGTACACTGGAAAAACGAAACCTGTAAAATGGGTGCGTATCCACAATTTACCTGACTTTGCTTACTTCAACCACTCTCAGCACGTTACCGTAGCTGGTATCGAGTGTCAAAAATGTCACGGTCCTGTAGAAACTTACGAAATTCAAAAGCAATTTGCCCCGTTAACCATGGGATGGTGTATCAACTGTCACCGTGAGACTGAGGTGAAAATGGAAGGCAACGCTTACTATGAAAAAATTCACGCTGAACTTTCCAAAAAATATGGAAAAGAGAAGCTAACCATCGCCGACATGGGTGGTTTGGAATGTGGTAAGTGTCACTATTAATCAATTATTAAGAAGCTAATATTTATATACGATGTCATCTAACAAAAAATACTGGAAAAGTGTTGAAGAACTAAACGAAAATAGTTCTATTGTTGAGACGCTTAGAAATAATGAATTCGTGGAAGAAATTCCAACTGACGCGTTTTTGTCTGACGAATCTTTATCTTCTTCATCAACTTCCCGTCGTGATTTCTTAAAATATGTTGGTTTTTCCACAGCCGCTGCCACTTTGGCTGCTTGTGAAGGACCTGTGCATAAATCAATTCCTTATGTAGTGCAACCAGAAACTATTATACCTGGTGTAGCTGATTTTTATGCTACTACTATGTTTGATGGTTTTGATTTTGCTAACTTATTGATCAAGACACGTGAGGGTCGACCTATTAAAGTAGAAAACAACCGTTTAACGGGAGCTAAATTTGCTGCTAACGCCCGTGCGCACGCCTCTGTTTTGTCTTTGTACGACAGTTTACGTTTGCAAAATCCTAGAATAGAAGGTAAAAATGCTTCTTGGTCGGATGTAAATGCGCGTGTAAAAACATCTTTAGCGGAAGCAAAAGCCTCTGAAAAACAAGTGGTATTGTTGACATCTACTTTAGCGAGTCCATCTACAGAGCGCTTGATTGCCGATTTTATTGCAAAAAATCCAACGGCTAAGCATGTGGTGTATGACGCTATTTCTGAATCTGCTGCTTTGGATGCTTTCGAAACCGTATATGGAGAGCGTGCTCTTGCGGATTTTGACTTTTCAAAAGCTGCCATGATTGTGTCTATTGGGGCTGACTTCCTTGGCGATTGGCAAGGTGGTGGCTATGATAGTAGCTATGCTCAAGGGCGTGTGCCTCAAAACGGTAAAATGTCTAAACATTTCCAATTTGAAGCCAACATGACATTATCTGGAGCGGCTGCTGACAAGCGTGTTCCGATGTCGATCGCTGATCAAAAATTAGCTTTAGTAAAAATTTATAATGCTTTAACGGGTTCTTCTATTGGAACAGCAAAAACAGCGCACGATGCTGTAATTTCCAAAGCCGCTGAACAATTAAAGCAAGCGGGTTCTAAAGGACTTTTAATTTCTGGAATTCAAGATAAAAATGCGCAACTTTTAGTATTTGCTATTAACCAAGTATTAAAAAGTGAAGCGTTAGCACAGGCAGGAGTTCGTTACGTTCGTAAAGGAAACAATGCTCAAGTGGCTCAATTGTTAAAAGACATGGCCGCTGGTGCTGTTCACACATTAATTATGAGTGGTGTGAATCCTGTGTATACACTTGCTGACGGTGAAGCTTTCGCTAATGCTTTAGGTAAAGTAAAACTTTCTGTAAGTTTCACACAACGTGAGGACGAAACGGCATTAAAAACAACCATTGCTGCTGCAGCTCCCCATTATTTAGAATCATGGAATGATCATGTGTTGACAAAAGGTTCGTATTCTTTAACCCAACCTACGATTCGTCCCTTATTCAATACCAAACAATTCCAAGAAGCTTTAATGACTTGGAATGGCGTAGCTGGTACCTATTACGATTATATCAAAGCAGGTGCTGCAGGATTCTTAGGAAGTTCAACTTGGAACCAAGCCCTACACGATGGTCTCACGGTTTATGGTGCGGGTAATTTAGTAGGTGGAACCGCTGATTATGGTGCTGCTGCGTCAGCTTTAGCTACATCAAAAGTTGCTGGATTCGAGTTGGTGTTGTTTTCAAAAACGGGTATGGGTGACGGACAACAAGCCAATAACCCATGGTTGCAAGAATTCCCCGATCCTATCACAAGAGTTTCTTGGGACAATTATTTAACCCTTTCGCAAGCTGATGCTGACGAATTAAAAGTAGGCAATAGCATTGTTGCCAACGGCGGGTTAAATGGAAGTTATGTTACGTTAACTGTAAATGGAACTACTCTCAAAAATGTTCCAGTTATCGTACAACCCGGTCAAGCCAAAGGTACTGTTGGATTGGCTTTTGGTTACGGTCGCAAAGCCGCTTTAAAAGAAGAAATGCAAGTAGGAGTTAATGCCTATACTTTATACAAAAACTTTAATGATGTTCAGTCGGTAGAAATTACTGCTGAATCAGGGGAACATGAATTTGCTTGTGTTCAGTCGCATAAAACCTTAATGGGTCGCGGTGATATCGTTAAAGAAACAACGTTAGAGATTTTCAATACGAAGGATGCTGAAATTTGGAATCCTGTTCCAGTGGTTTCTTTGGATCACAAAGAAATCGAAGCTACTAAAGTAGATTTATGGGAATCTTTTGACCGTTCTATTGGTCACCACTTCAATTTATCAATTGACTTAAACAGTTGTACAGGTTGTGGAGCATGTGTAATTGCATGTCATGCCGAAAATAACGTACCTGTTGTTGGTAAATCAGAGGTAAGAAGAAGCCGTGATATGCACTGGTTACGTATTGACCGCTATTATTCGTCTGAAGAAACTTTTGCCGATGATGTGGCGAAGAAAAAAGATTTTGATGGATTATTTGGAGACAAAGGTTCGTTAGGCGGATTTGGTCAAATGGAAAATCCTGCTGAGAATCCACAGGTAGTATTCCAACCCATCATGTGTCAGCACTGTAACCACGCGCCTTGTGAAACGGTATGTCCTGTTGCAGCTACCTCTCACGGTCGTCAAGGTCAAAACCAGATGGCATACAACCGTTGTGTGGGTACGCGTTATTGTGCGAACAACTGTCCTTATAAAGTGCGTCGTTTCAACTGGTTCTTGTACAACCACAATGATGAGTTTAATTTCCACATGAATGATGATTTAGGCCGTATGGTGGTTAATCCAGATGTGAATGTTCGTTCGCGTGGGGTCATGGAAAAATGTTCAATGTGTATCCAAAAAACACAGTTGACCATTTTAACAGCTAAACGTGAAGGAAGACCTGTAGAGGCTAATGAATTTGAGACTGCTTGTTCGGCAGCTTGTAGCACTGGTGCTATGGTGTTTGGCGATGTAAACAACAAGGAAAGTGAAGTGGCTCAATTGGCAGAAAGCAACCGTATGTACCATTTATTGGAGCATGTAGGAACGAAACCTAATGTATTCTACCACGTAAAAGTTAGAAATACCTAATCAATAAATTAATAAGAAACACTATATAGGATTATGTCGTCTCATTACGAAGCACCCATTAGAAAGCCATTAGTTATAGGTGATAAAACTTATCACGATGTAACTGTTGATGTTGCTGCTCCTGTAGAAGGAAGAGCCAACAAACAATGGTGGACCGTTTTTTCAATCGCTTTGGCCGCGTTCCTTTGGGGAATAGGCTGTATCATCTATACCATCTCTACGGGTATCGGAACCTGGGGACTCAACAAAACAGTAGGTTGGGCTTGGGATATTACCAACTTCGTTTGGTGGGTAGGTATTGGTCACGCAGGAACCTTAATTTCCGCTGTACTTTTACTTTTCCGTCAACGTTGGAGAATGGCGATTAACCGTTCTGCTGAAGCAATGACCATTTTCTCGGTAGTTCAAGCAGGTTTGTTCCCAATTATCCACATGGGTAGACCTTGGTTAGCCTACTGGGTATTGCCCATACCTAACCAATTTGGTTCTTTGTGGGTGAATTTTAACTCGCCACTTTTATGGGACGTATTTGCGATTTCAACGTATCTTTCAGTTTCTTTGGTGTTTTGGTGGACAGGTTTATTGCCTGACTTTGCGATGCTTCGTGACCGTGCAGTAACACCTTTTTCAAAACGTGTATATTCTATTTTGAGTTTTGGTTGGAGTGGTCGCGCTAAAGATTGGCAACGTTTTGAAGAAGTTTCTTTAGTACTAGCCGGTTTAGCAACTCCTTTGGTACTTTCAGTACATACCATCGTATCGTTTGACTTTGCTACCTCTGTTGTTCCTGGATGGCATACCACGATTTTCCCTCCGTACTTCGTTGCAGGTGCGGTATTCTCAGGATTTGCGATGGTAAACACGCTTTTGATTGTAATGCGTAAAGTGTCTAATTTAGAAGCTTACATTACCTTGCAACACATTGAATTGATGAATATCATTATCATGATCACGGGTTCAATTGTAGGGGTGGCCTACATTACCGAGTTATTTGTAGCTTGGTATTCAGGGGTTGAGTATGAGCAATATGCTTTCCTAAACCGTGCAACCGGTCCTTATGCTTGGTCGTATTGGTTGATGATGACGTGTAACGTATTTTCACCTCAGTTCATGTGGTTTAAAAAATTACGTACAAGCATCATGTTCTCTTTCATTATTTCAATTGTCGTAAATATTGGGATGTGGTTTGAACGTTTCGTAATTATTGTGACCTCATTACACCGCGACTACTTACCTTCTTCTTGGACGAAATTTTCACCGACTTTTGTTGATATCGGTATCTATATCGGAACTATTGGATTCTTCTTTGTATTGTTCTTATTGTATGCTCGTTCTTTCCCTGTGATTGCCCAAGCAGAGGTGAAAACAATTTTGAAGTCTTCCGGTGACAATTACAAGAGAGCCCGTGAAAAAGAAGGACATAATAATCATCATTCAGATAATCATTAATAAACGTCATGAGCAGTACAAAAGTTATTCACGCACTATATAACGATGACGATGTATTGATGGATGCTGTAAAGCAAACCCGTAAAGCACATCATCATATTGAAGAAGTATTTACTCCATTTCCGGTGCACGGTTTGGATAAAGCGATGGGATTAGCGCCCACACGTTTAGCGATTTGCGCTTTCATTTATGGATGTATTGGTATTTCAGTAGCCACTTGGATGATGTGGAATATCATGATTAATGATTGGCCTCAAGATATCGGTGGAAAACCAAGTTTCACTTACCTTCAAAACATGCCGGCTTTTGTTCCTGTAATGTTTGAAATGACGGTATTTTTTGCCGCTCACTTGATGGTAATTACTTTTTATATGAGAAGTCGTTTATGGCCTTTCAAAAAAGCAGAAAATCCAGATGTACGTACTACAGACGATCACTTTTTAATGGAAGTTTCGGTTTCTGGTGATGAAGAAGCAATGGTGGCTTTCTTCAAAAATACAGGTGCTGTAGAAGTTAAAGTTATTGAAAAGCATTAAGACCATGAAGAATAGTTTAAAAATAGCCATGATGTTTGGAGCTGTAGCTTTATTCACAGCTTGTAAAGATGATAAATCACCGAACTACCAATACATGCCCAACATGTACGAATCGGTGGCTTATGAAACTTATGCTGAGTCGGATGCTTTCAATTCAGTAAATGCGAAAAGTGAAAACGGTAAAGAAGGACAAATTCCACCCGATGGTACCATCAAAAGAGGTCATGTTCCTTATGAATTACCTAATTCCACAGAAGGGTATGAAGCTTCCAAAGCAGTAGTTAATCCTTTTCCAGCAGACAAAATCGACATGAAAAAAGCAGAAGAATTGTATGTAATTTACTGCGCTATTTGTCATGGAACTGCTGGGGACGGTAAAGGAAAATTGGTTACGCAAGGGAAATACCTAGGGGTACCTAATTACAAGGATCGCCAAGTCACAGAAGGAAGCGTGAATCACGTTTTGATGTACGGTTTGAACTCCATGGGATCGTATGCCAATCAGTTAAACCGTGAAGAACGTTGGATGGTATCGCATTATGTGATGCAATTGAAGAGCAAATTATAATTGTAGAATTATCAGATTAATATAGATATGTACACATTTTCACAAAGATTAAAAACCTCGGCCTTCATTCTAATTGCATTAGGATTGGTAGGTATCGTTTATGGGTTTTTATCTACTCCGAAAACTTTAGAAGATGTTGAGAAAATTGTTGCTGCGGCTCATCATGAGGGTCATGGCGGACACGGTGGTCATGCCACTGCTGCTTCTCACGATACCCATGCAGCCCCTGCACATGAGGCACACGCAGCAAAAACAGAGGAACATCTCGAAGTAACTCATAAAACTGAGGAAGCTCATGCTGTTTCCAGTGATACCACACACGTAGCGGCAACAGATTCTATCGCGCAGCCATTAGCTCCTGAAACTGCTAAAAAATCGCTATCCGTAGTTCCTAAGAAAGAGAAACATATCGACCCGGCGGTAGCCCACAAAGAACATATCGAGCATGTGATGCATCAATTGCAAAATAAGCCTTGGGCTGCCTTATATGTAGCATGTATCTTTTTCTTATTAGTGACTATGGGAGCCTTAGCTTTCTACGCTATTCAACAAGTGGCTCAAGCAGGTTGGTCTCCCGTATTGTTCCGTGTGATGCAAGGAATTACCGCTTATTTACCGGTGGGATCCATCATTTTCTTCGGATTATTATTAGCTTCAGGTTTACACATGAACCATTTGTTCACTTGGATGGAGGATGGTGTAACCAAACCAGGTTCACCAAACTATGATGCCTTAATTGCAGGGAAGTCTGGCTATTTGAATTTCGGTTTTTGGATTATCCGCGCTGCTGTTTTCTTGTTGGGTTGGAACCTATACCGTTATTTCTCACGTAAAAACTGTTTGGCTCAAGATGAAGCTTCTGATGACGCTTACTACAAGAAAAATTTCAAGCTTTCTGCTACATTCTTAGTGTTCTTTATTGTGTCCGAGTCGATTATGGCTTGGGACTGGATTATGTCCTTAGATCCACATTGGTTTAGTACTTTGTTTGGTTGGTATGTATTTGCGAGTTTCTTTGTAAGTGGAATTACTACGATTTCAATGGTTACATTGTATTTAAAATCAAAAGGATATTTAGAATATGTAAATTCAAGTCATATTCACGACTTATCTAAGTTTATGTTCGGGATTAGCGTATTTTGGACGTACTTATGGTTCTCACAATTCATGTTAATTTGGTATGCCAATATTCCTGAAGAGGTTACTTATTTCATAACACGTATCAACGATTACACCTTGCCATTCTGGGGCGCTGTCGGATTAAATTTCGTATTCCCGTTCTTGACATTAATCAATACTGATTTCAAACGTGTAGCTCCAATAGTAGTTACAGCTGGTGTTGTCATTTTATTCGGTCATTATATTGATTTCTTCAATATGATTATGCCCGCTACAGTAGGTGACCAATGGTTTATCGGTGTATCCGAAATCAGTTCTGTATTGTTCTTCTTAGGCTTATTTATTTTGGTTGTGTTTAACGCTTTAACCAAGGCACCACTTACGCCAAAACGTAATCCATTCATGGAAGAAAGTAAACATTTTCATTATTAATATTTAAAGAAAAGAACAAATGACAGCTTTATTAGTAGTTCTTGTTTTAGTTTTATTATCCGTAGCCTTGTGGCAGTTAAGCAAGATTTTTGCCTTAACGCAAATTGGTAAAAAGTCCACTGATGAATCCTCACAAGTTGCGGGTGATAACGACAATAGAGTAAATGGTTACTTAATGTTCGGATTTTTGGCCTTCATTTATTTGATTACCATTATCTGTATCGTAAAATATGGTTCCTATCCATTAATGAGTAATTCTGCATCTGAACATGGTGTAGAGGTTGATCAATTGATGTGGATTTCCATGATTTTGATTTTCTTCGTACAAACTGTTACACAAGCTTTACTTCACTATTATGCCTACAAATATTCAGGTAAAAAAGGACAAGTAGCTGCTTACATCTCAGACAATAACAAATTAGAATTTATTTGGAGTGCCATTCCAGCTATCGTATTGGCTGTGTTAATTTTCTTCGGGTTGTATGCATGGACAGACATCATGTTTATCAATGAAAAAGAGGAAAAACCTATTGTAATTGAAGTCTATGCACAGCAATTTAAATGGACTGCCCGTTATGCTGGTGAAGATAATGTATTAGGAAAAGCCAATGTTCGCCTTATCGAAGGGGTGAATACACTCGGGGTTGATTTAGCAGACCCCAATGCGCAAGATGATATCGTTACTGAAGAACTACACATCCCAAAAGGGAAAAAGGTAATCTTCAAGATACGTTCACAAGATGTATTACATTCGATGTACATGCCTCACTTCCGTGCACAAATGAACTGTGTGCCAGGTATGGTTACGCAATTTGCCTTTACACCAATCATGACGACACAAGAAATGCGTGATACGCCTGAAATGATTGCCAAAGTGGACAACATTAATGCTATCCGTACCAAAAAAAGTAAAGAATTAGAAGCGCAAGGGAAAACAGGTTTAGATCCTTATACTTT
>CANHRI010000006.1 GCA_947463515.1 Flavobacteriaceae bacterium | reverse complement strand
GTATCTTCAATCGTACGAGCTAAAGAAGGAACAACCAATGTACATGTTTTGCTATATGGACCGAAATCAAGCTGATTTGGCATACGTACCGCTACTTGTACAGAGTAGGTTTCTCCAGGAACTAATCCAGGGAAATCACTCAAACGGAAGTTGTTCAATACTCGGTCTACTTGGAAGTCATAAACCTGTACTTCATTGAACAAACGGAAACGGTACTGCGATGCAAACTGAACCGCATCAGCGAAGATACGCTCACTGTAGCTCGTTACGGCATAATCGTTACACTGAGTACCACGAACTTGTGTCGTAGGATGTTTTGGTGAAACAATAGTACAACTTGGACCGTAAGCTAGGAAAGTTCCATCGGTATTACGAACCGCACACGACACATTGTAATTCGCATCGTAACGGAAATCGGTTATAGCTGCAAACGTAAAATTACGAATACCTGAAATGATTTCCTGAACAGGTCCAACAGGCTGTAACGCATTGTCTAAACGCTGTACGCGGTAACGGTATCCTTGACTACGAGGAACAATCGTACTGAAGATTTGTGTATTGATTCCTGTGATTTGTGTACCACAACCAATCATAGTACTCACTGGTGTTGGTGTCAACAAGAAACAAGGTACGCTGTAGTTCGGCTGCCAAACGTTGTTGAAACGCACTGCCACTTCTACTTTATATTTCGCATTGTACTTGTAATTGGACAAGTTATGTAAGTATAAATTACGCAATACCATATCCACAATCACTTGTGTGCCTGGAATTTCAGAATCATCTGCAGGGTTTACTTCGGTCACACGGAAACGGTAGCCTTGAGCACCCGTTACCCAGCTTGAATAAACAATACCTCCGTATGCAACTTCAGTACCACAGGTTGCTGTTGGAATAGCACTCACAATTGGCGTACATCCTCCTGGTAAGCCGACATTATCGATATTACCATTACAATCGTTATCGATACCGTCGTAACACACATCCACAGCACCTGGACGAATCGAAGGATTCGCATCATTACAGTCGGTGTTGAATGTTGAATAACCAGCAATCGGGAAACAAGAGTTGAATACAACCGCACCTGCACCAAATCCATCGTTATCCGAATCTAAATAATAGGGCTGATTGGGAAGAATGGTAATGGTCGCAGCGCCCGAATTACCGGTGCCCGCTAAAGCATTAGCATCGGTAACTGAAACTAAGGTATAGGTTGTAGTAGCGGTTGGAGAAACTACGATATTGGTCCCAGAAACATAATTGTTTTCTGTAAAGTTTGTCGTTCCATCAGTATAGACTACCGTAAAGGGACTTCTACCGTCGGTGATATTGATCGCAATAACGGCACTATCGCCATCACATACTGAGGTTGATCCATTGATTACGGAAGCCGTTGGACCCGTAATTAAACTAGTAGAACCAAATAAAATAACATTATTAATATTTGCACTCGAATCAAAACCTCCGGTACCTGCTGTACCTGTAGCTCCATAAGCATACACACGGAAAGTCGTAGTAGATTGAATATTGGCTAATGAGCTAACATTGATAGAGTTAAAATTAGATAAGTTTCCAGCTACTCCAGTAATTACTGCGATATCGCTAGCATAGTTATCTATTGAAGAACGAATAGACAAGGTGTTTGGTCCTGTTCCTGAGCGATCCCAAATAAAGTTGAATGAAGAAGGTGTGAATTGGTAGCCACTGTTAGGAGTTACCGTAAATTCATAATATTTATTGGCATCACGTGTAGCCAAAGCCCAGTTAGACCCTCCTAAACGGTTAGGATTTGTTGGCAAATTTATACCATTTATAGACATTGAAGCCGCAGCTACATTTGGATTGTTGTACGAACTTGGCTCAGTGGATTCCGTTCCAAGATTACCAAAAGTATTCCACATTAAGATGGCAGGCTGCGTAATGTTGGCTGTCAAACCTGTAGGTTGCGTCAACGTATAATTCCCAGCATCTGTTCCTGCTAAAGTTGCTGTAGATGTCACAGGAATACCCGTACCTTGTGCTGCAGAAGCAAAAACACCGGTACCCACCAAAGTAACATTATCCCCAGAAACAACCCCAGTAAGTGTACCTGTAATGGTCGCTGCAGTAGTCCCATCAAAAGGTTTGTTTTGAGCAGCAGCTCCCGTAATCGTAAGATTTTTAGCGGTAATAGAAGCGGTTAATCCTGTTAAAGGAGTCACCACATACTTACTCGCATCAGCCCCATTTAAGGTAAGTACAACGGTTACAGGTTTTGCAACACCCACTACTTTTGTAGCAAAGGTTGCCGTAGCCGAAAACGAAACTACATCCGTACTGAAAATTCCATTCAAAAGTCCACCTGTTGTGGTAGTAGCTACATTTCCATCATATTCTTTATCATTCACCGAAAGCCCATTAAGAGTAAGTGTTTTTGGAGCAACAGTAAGCACCAATGACGTTGAACCTGTACCTCCACCATTGATAGCTTCTATAGTGATGGTATAATTGCCAGGAGCCGCAGTAATGGTCCCTGAAATAACACCACTAACGGTATCAACAGAAAGACCTGCTGGTAAATTTAATGCATTAAATGAAGTTGGTGCATTAGAAGCGGTAATGGTATAACTGAAAGCTGCTCCATATGTACCATTAGCGGTTAAAGCACTCGTGATTACGGGAGTAGGCTCAGAGGTGATATCAGCAACCAAACCAGCAGGTTGCGATAAAGTATAATTTGAAGAAGCACTTCCCGAAAGGGTATATCCTGAAACCGTAACAGAAATATCAGTCCCCACAGCAGAAGAGGTAAAGGTAGCCACAGGCGTACCTCCTAAAATAACATTCGCTTCATCACCAGCAACAACACCTACCAAAGAAGGAGTTCCAGTGATTGTAGCAGCGGTATTTCCATCAAAAAGTTTATTCGCAATAGCAATACCGGTGATGGTTAAATTCTTAGCCGTAACTGTACTAGAAGCTGTAGCCACATTTACAGGGGTTGCATTGGTACTAGTCAAAACAATATTTCCACTGTAAGGCGAACCCGAAACAGAAGCATTGGCGGCCAAACGAACATATACAGGCACATTAGTAATGTTACCTATAGCACCGATTGTAGCCGTAGCACCAAATCCAGAACCTGAAGTAGCAGACACTTCAAACCCAGTTGGAGCAGTAACAGTAATTGCACTTTGCAAGAACGTAGCCGAAACGGTAAATGAAGTTTCGGAAGATGCCGTTCCATATTCGGTAGTTAAAGCGGCGAGAGTTCCAGCAGTAGTAATCGAAGGAGCAGGTGCTACTTCAGTAAAACCGTTTAATACAACATTATTTACACTTGACGCACAATCAAACCCTCCAGTACCTCCAGTGGAGTTATATCCATAGATACGGAAGGTTGTTGGTGAATAAATTTGAGATAAACCAGAGATCGTGATAGTACGCGTTGTAGTTGTACTGGCACCACCTGAGGTAAGTCCATTTAAAACACCTAAATCAGAAGTAAATCCATCCACCGATGAGCGTAAAGCAACACTTGAAGGCCCAGTTGATGAGCGATCCCAAATAAATACAAAAGAAGTAGGTGTAAAAGTAAACCCTACATTAGGAGTTACAGTAAATTGAATGTACTGATTGGTAGTAAGTACAGATTGCGTTCCCCAAGTACCACCAAAACGATTTCCGTTTCCGTTTGGAGTCACCGTACTTCCTGTAAAATTCAACGTAGAAGACTGTAAATTTACGTTGTTAGCAACGCTATCTTCTGTAGTTTCATTACCTGTATTTCCAAAAGTATTCCATTGAACTAAAGGTACTATAGCAGGCGTAATATTAGCTGTTAAACCTGTAGGTTGGGTAAGCGTATAATTGGGAGCATCAACACCGCCTAAAGTAGATGTAGAAGTTACAGCGATGTTATTTCCAATAGCCGAAGAAGCAAAAGTTCCCGTTCCGTTGAAGGTTACCGTGTCGCCCAACA
This sequence comes from Flavobacteriaceae bacterium, assembly GCA_947463515.1. Lineage (GTDB taxonomy): Bacteria > Bacteroidota > Bacteroidia > Flavobacteriales > Flavobacteriaceae > Flavobacterium. The sequence continues at coordinate 64,325 of CANHRI010000006.1, read as the reverse complement.
CCACTCCATTTAAAGTTCCTGAAATAACGGCATTGGCATTGCCATCAAAAACTTTATTTTGAGCCGTAGCGCCATTTACCGTCAATGTTTTTGTTGCGATGGACACTGTAATTCCAGTGGGTTGTGTTAACGTATAATTGCCCGCTTGTGCCCCATTTAATGTAAGCGCAAAGGTAACAGGCTTGTTAGCAGCGGCAGTTTTTGTAGCTACAGAAGCAGCTCCTGTAAATGAAACCGTATCGGAACCAAAAACACCGTTTAACGTTCCTCCAGTAAAAGCCACAGAAGTCAATCCATTGTATTCGCGATCTACAGCCGAAATACCATTAATAGTTAATCCTTTGGCAGCAATCGATAAGCTTAAGGTAGCGGTTCCATCGCCACCAGCATTTGTAGCTACGAGTCCAACTGAATAGGCACCAGGTGCTGCGGTAGGTATACCACTAATCTCCCCCGTAACCGTGTTAATAGTTAAGCCTGTAGGCAAGTTAACAGCGTTGAATGAAGTTGGCGCATTATCGGTAGTAATTTGATATGTAAATGATGTTCCATAGGTAGCCGAAGCGGTTAATGCACTGGTGATCGAAGGCACCGGTGACGAAGTAATAGTAATCGTTCCGTTGGCAGGTGTAAACGTATAATTAGCGGCGGTCAAACCACCAACATTAGGCGTAATCGTTACCCCTGATGTACCCGCTGGAGTAGTATCGGTATACGTTGTAGTATAGGTGGCCGTTCCAGAAATAACCGAAGCTGTCTCACCATTTACAAACCCAGAGGGCGTATACGAACCCGCTGCAATAACTGTCGCGACAGGTGTTCCAAAAGCTACAGCTTGATTATTAGCCGTTATCGTCAACGAAGCGGGAGATACAGCATTCCCTGTAGCGGGAGTAGTGATATTTTGAGCTGTTGCTCCTGTAGAAGACAATACGATAGTTTGACTATTATAATTCCCTGAAACAAGTGCCGTTGCACTTAAGCGAATACGAAGCGTTCCCGAAGCGTTTCCTCCAGTTGGTGCAAAAATTGCAGTAGAACCGAAGGTAATATTATCAGAAGACACTTCAAATCCTGCAGGGGCAGTAGCCACCAAATTGGCCGTTAAATTAGTGCCCGAAACCGCAAAAGATTGAGTGGCAGAAGCAGTACCATAGGTTGTTGTAAATGCAGCAGTAGTAGCTGCACCCGTGATTGTACCTGCAGCTGCTGGAGTAACACTTGCCCAAGTTGTCCCTACACGTATTTCGTCAATTTCTGCTTTTGGTGTTGCACTTGCATTTCGAATACAAATACCAGTATTTGAGGAATTATAGGATGCTACGTTAGCTGATCCTGGACCATTCACTCCACCAGAAGGTTCAGAGCCGCCTAAACTAGTAGGATTGACCCACATGGTTGCAAGATCACTAACTGAAGCATTATAGACATACTTCACAACAATCAAATAAGTTGTACCAAAATTTAAATCACCTGTAACTTCTACAGGAGTATTACCAGTTTCAGAAATTCCTAATCTAAAATTTGACCCAGTATTAGAACTTCTTGCATAAACTTTAGCAGTAAAATTTGCAGCAGATGTTCCATTTGTCGAGGACAAGTGTATAAAATAACCATTACCACCTGTCCCAAAAGTTGATGCTAGTTGAGTATTGTCAACAACATTTAAGAGAAAAGAATAATAAGTTACATTTTGATTTGCAGGCAAACCTGCTGATCGATTAACATCTCTTGAAACAGTAGAGTTTGAACCTGGTATAAAAACGCGATTTCCTACCGAACTTTGTAATCCTGAATAAGTTAAGTTCCCAGATAACACATTAATGGTTCCAGCTTGTGAATTACTGTGAGTTGTCCATGAATTGTTGTTAGTACCAGCAGAAGAAGTACTGCCACCAATATTTCCACCTGCCGTATAATTAAAATTCTCATACAAAGACTGACTATGAGACAAACTATAAACAGATAGAAAAACAATTAATAAGAATTTTAGCAAAAAGTGCTTACTTTCAATTTGTAATGTTTTCATCATTGTTTTTTTTTGTGAGACAAAATTAAAAACTAAAACCCTGAAAACAGACATTTTATGTTAGCTTTTTGTTAACATCAACCTATTATTTCATTCATCGGATAAATCGGTTTTTAGTCGGTTATTTTAGTTTTTTTATAAAAAAAAACTCCACTATTTCTAGCGGAGTTTCTTACATTTTTAAGCTTGTCCAGTCGGTCCGAAATTCAACGGAACGGGAGGAACATCCGTCTCTTTGATCACACCATGAGCGGCTTCAAAACGGTGAATGTTTTCGGCCAAGGCATTTAAGAAACGTTTGGCGTGTTGTGGGGTCAGAATAATTCTAGACTTCACTTTGGATTTTGGCACACCAGGCATGATGGTCACAAAATCCAACACAAACTCTGAGGGGGAATGATTAATGATGGCCAAATTGGAGTAAATCCCTTCAGCCGTTTTCTCATCCAACTCGATGTTGATTTGTCCGGGTTGCAATTCTTCGCTCATAACTAGTAAACGTATTCTTCTTTGTTGGCCATTAACTCATTGTAATCATCTTTCGACCCTACAATAATATGATCGTAATCGCGCATACCCGTACCAGCTGGAATTCGGTGTCCTACAATAACGTTTTCTTTCAAACCTTCAAGGTTATCGACTTTACCCGCTACTGCCGCTTCATTCAATACTTTTGTAGTCTCTTGGAACGAAGCCGCCGAAATGAATGATTTGGTTTGCAACGAAGCTCTTGTAATACCCTGAAGTACTGGAGTAGCCGTAGCCATAACTGCATCACGAGCCACCACTAAGTTTTTATCATTACGTTTCAACACAGAATTCTCATCACGAAGGTCACGTGGACTTACGATTTGTCCCGGTTTTAGATTTTCGGAATCGCCCGCATCTTCTACCACTTTCATACCGTATAACTTGTCGTTTTCAACCATAAAATCGCTGGTGTGTACCAATTGCTCTTCCAAGAACAAGGTGTCTCCTGGATCTTCAATTTGTACCTTACGCATCATTTGACGAATCACCACTTCAAAGTGCTTGTCATTGATTTTTACCCCTTGTAAACGGTAAACTTCTTGAATTTCATTCACCAAGTATTGTTGTACCGCAGATGGTCCTTGAATACGTAAAATATCTTCAGGAGTAATGGCACCATCCGACAAGGGCATACCTGCTTTTACGAAGTCATTTTCTTGAACCAAAATCTGACTTGATAATTTCACTAAGTATTTACGGATTTCACCAAACTTCGATTCGATAATAATCTCACGGTTACCGCGTTTGATTTTACCGAAAGAAACTACCCCGTCAATTTCAGAAACTACTGCTGGGTTTGAAGGATTACGCGCCTCTAACAACTCGGTAATACGTGGAAGACCTCCCGTGATATCGCCTGCTTTTGAAGAACGACGTGGAATCTTCACTAAGATTTTACCCGCCTTAATTTTCTCGCCATCCTCAACCATAAGGTGTGCCCCTACCGGTAAGTTGTACGAACGAATTAATTCACCATCTTTTCCATAAATCAATAAGGTTGGAATCAATTTCTTGTTTCTTCCTTCTGAAATTACTTTCTCTTGGAATCCAGTTTGTTCGTCGATTTCAACTTGGAACGTTTGTCCTTGTTCTAAATCTTCATAAGCAATTTTACCTGTAAATTCAGATACAATTACCCCGTTATAAGGATCCCATTTACACAATGTTGTTCCTTTTTCAACCACATCACCGTCTTTCACGAAAATACTCGATCCATAAGGAATATTGTGGGTATTTAAAACGATACCTGTGGTAGCATCAACTAATTTTAATTCGGTAGAACGTGAGATAACGATATCAACTTCATTCCCTTCAGAGTCTTCCCCTTTAACGGTTTTTAAGTCTTCAATTTCAAGACGACCCCCGAAACGTGCTACAATCGATGATTCTTCCGAAACACCTCCTGCAACCCCTCCTACGTGGAACGTACGAAGTGTCAACTGTGTACCGGGCTCCCCGATCGACTGCGCTGCAATTACACCAACCGCTTCCCCTTTTTGGGTCATTTTACCGGTGGCTAAATTTCTACCGTAACATTTTGCACAGATTCCTTTCGTAGCCTCACACGTTAATGGAGAACGTACCTCTACTCTTTCAATTGGTGATTCTTCGATTTCACGAACTACAGCTTCGGTGATTTCTTCCCCTGCAGCAATGATTACTTGCGAAGTCAACGGATTGACTACATCTTGCAAAGTCACACGTCCTAAGATGCGCTCCCCTAGGGTTTCCACCACTTCTTCGTTTTTCTTCAAGGCTGTAACTTCAATACCGCGTAAGGTACCACAGTCAACAGAGTTTACAATTACATCTTGCGATACATCGTGTAGACGACGTGTTAAGTAACCCGCATCCGCTGTTTTCAACGCCGTATCCGCAAGACCTTTACGAGCACCGTGCGTAGAAATGAAGTATTCCAAAATCGAAAGACCTTCTTTAAAGTTAGAAAGAATCGGGTTTTCGATAATCTCTCCACCACCTGCAGTTGATTTTTTCGGCTTCGCCATCAATCCACGCATACCGGTTAACTGACGGATCTGCTCTTTCGAACCACGCGCTCCTGAATCCAACATCATGTATACCGAGTTGAATCCTTGTTGGTCTTCACGAATATTCTTCATCGCCAATTCAGTCAACAAAGCATTGGTAGAAGTCCATACGTCGATTACCTGATTGTAACGCTCATTGTTGGTGATAAGACCCATGTTATAATTCATGGTAATACCGTCCACTTGCTCGCGTGCATCGGCAATCAATTCGTCTTTTTTCTCAGGAACTTTAATATCTCCTAAGGAGAAGGATAAACCACCTTGGAAGGCAAATTTATACCCCATATCTTTAATATCATCCAAGAAGGCAGCCGTAGTAGGTACATTCGTAGTGGCTAAAATTTTACCAATAATATCGCGTAACGATTTTTTCGTTAAGACTTCATTGATGTATCCCGCCGCTTCAGGTACCACTTCGTTAAACAATACACGTCCGGCAGTTGTTTGGATGATTTTATACACCAATTCGCCATTTTCATTAAAATCTTTGGTTCTGATTTTTACGCGTGCATTCAATTCTAATCGTCCTTCATTCAAAGCAATATTGACTTCTTGCGCCGAATAGAAAGTTAAACCTTCTCCTTTAATTGGTAATTCAGGCGTAGACAAACGCTCTTTGGTCATGTAGTACAACCCAAGTACCATGTCCTGAGAAGGAACGGTGATGGGCGCACCATTGGCCGGGTTCAAAATATTGTGAGAAGCCAACATTAACAATTGTGCTTCCAAAATCGCTTCAGGTCCTAACGGCAAGTGAACCGCCATCTGGTCCCCGTCAAAGTCGGCATTAAACGCCGTACAAGTTAACGGGTGCAACTGAATCGCTTTTCCTTCAATCAATTTCGGCTGAAACGCTTGAATTCCCAAACGGTGCAAGGTGGGGGCACGGTTTAGTAATACAGGGTGACCTTTGATTACATTTTCAAGGATATCCCATACGACAGGTTCTTTTTTATCGATGATTTTCTTCGCCGATTTAACCGTTTTCACGATTCCACGCTCAATCAACTTACGGATAACGAATGGTTTGTACAATTCAGCCGCCATATCTTTTGGCAAACCACATTCATACATTTTTAATTCAGGTCCAACGACAATTACCGAACGAGCAGAATAATCCACACGTTTACCCAATAAGTTTTGACGGAAACGACCTTGTTTACCTTTCAAGGAATCCGAAAGGGATTTCAAAGGACGGTTAGATTCTGTCTTAACTGCAGAAGCTTTACGTGTATTATCGAACAAGGAGTCAACAGCCTCTTGCAACATACGTTTTTCGTTACGTAAGATAACCTCAGGCGCTTTGATTTCCATCAATCGCTTTAAACGGTTGTTACGGATAATCACACGACGGTACAAGTCATTCAAGTCGGATGTCGCAAAACGACCCCCATCTAGTGGCACTAACGGACGTAATTCTGGTGGGATAACCGGAATTACTTTCAAAATCATCCACTCGGGACGATTCTCACGGTTCAAGTTAGAATCACGGAAGGACTCCACCACTTGAAGACGTTTTAACGCTTCTGTTTTACGTTGTTTCGACGTTTCATTGTTGGCAGAGTGACGTAATTCGTAGGACAATGCATCCAAATCGGTACGCGCTAACAAGTCCATAATACATTCGGCACCCATTTTGGCGATGAATTTATTCGGATCTGAATCGTCTAAATATTGGTTCTCCATCGGAAGGGTATCCAAAATATTCAAATACTCCTCTTCCGTTAAGAAATCTAATTTTTGTAAGGGTTCGCCATCTACATTTTTAGCGATACCGGCTTGAATCACCACATAACGCTCGTAGTAGATGATCATATCCAATTTTTTGGAAGGTAATCCAAGGATATAACCAATTTTGTTAGGTAAGGAACGGAAATACCAAATGTGCGCAATGGGCACCACTAAATTGATATGTCCCACACGGTCACGACGTACTTTTTTCTCGGTTACTTCCACCCCACAACGGTCACACACGATGCCTTTGTAACGGATGCGTTTGTATTTTCCACAAGCACATTCGAAATCCTTTACGGGTCCGAAGATACGCTCACAGAACAACCCGTCACGTTCCGGTTTATGGGTACGATAATTGATGGTTTCAGGTTTTAAAACCTCACCTCTTGATTCTGCCAAAATCGATTCTGGAGACGCAAGTCCGATTGTGATTTTGTCAAATCGTTTAATGGTATTTTTATCTTTATTTCTATTGTTCATCTTAGTCGTTTTTAAAATAGTTACAGTTAACGGAGCCGATCCTTCTCAGCATCGGCCTTCCGGTACTGATATTATTCTTCTAATCGAATGTCAAGTCCAAGACCTTTCAATTCATGCATTAATACATTGAATGATTCAGGTAATCCTGGTTCTGGCATCGCTTCACCCTTAACGATAGCTTCGTAAGTTTTAGCTCTACCAATAACGTCATCCGATTTAACCGTCAAGATTTCACGTAAGGTACTTGATGCCCCGTAGGCTTCGAGTGCCCAAACCTCCATCTCTCCAAAACGCTGACCTCCGAATTGAGCTTTACCTCCTAACGGTTGTTGCGTAATCAAGGAGTATGGACCGATCGAACGTGCGTGCATTTTGTCATCCACCATGTGACCTAATTTCAGCATGTAGATTACCCCTACCGTAGCCGGTTGGTGGAAACGCTCTCCAGTGCCCCCATCATACAAGTATGTATGACCGAAACGTGGGATACCCGCTTCATCTGTTAATGCATTAATTTGGTCTAAGGTAGCACCGTCAAAAATTGGGGTCGCAAATTTCTTCCCTAATTTCAAACCAGCCCAACCCAATACGGTTTCATAAATCTGACCGATGTTCATACGCGAAGGTACCCCAAGCGGATTCAATACGATATCCACAGGTGTTCCATCTTCTAAGAATGGCATATCTTCTTGGCGAACGATACGCGCTACGATACCTTTGTTACCGTGGCGACCTGCCATCTTATCTCCTACTTTCAATTTACGTTTCTTCGCGATATACACCTTAGCCAGTTTCAAGATACCTGCGGGTAACTCGTCACCTACTGTAATGGTAAACTTCTCACGACGTAACGCTCCTTGAAGGTCATTTAATTTGATTTTATAGTTGTGGATTAAGTCGTTTACCAAACGGTTGGTATCTTCATCCGCCACCCATTGTCCTTTGGTTAAGTGAGCAAAGTCTTCCACAGCTTGAAGCATTTTCTTGGTATACTTCTTCCCTTTTGGCAATACTTCTTCACCCAAATCATTCATTACCCCTTGCGATGTTTTCCCGTCAACGATAGCGAATAATTTCTCAACCAATTTATCTTTCAATTCAACGAAACGCACTTCGAATTCCATTTCTAATGCTGTCAAATCGTCTTTATCTTTCGTGCGTTTACGTTTATCTTTCACCGCACGAGCGAATAATTTTTTATCTAAAACGACACCACTTAAAGAAGGGGAAGCTTTTAACGAGGCATCTTTCACATCACCGGCTTTATCACCGAAGATCGCGCGAAGTAATTTTTCTTCTGGCGTAGGATCGGATTCTCCTTTTGGAGTAATCTTACCAATCAAAATATCGCCAGGTTTTACCTCTGCACCGATACGAATCATACCGTTTTCATCCAAATCTTTTGTCGCTTCTTCAGAAACGTTAGGAATGTCATTCGTTAATTCTTCGTTACCTAATTTGGTATCACGAACTTCCAACGAATAGTCATCGATGTGGATAGAAGTAAAGATATCGTCGCGTACTACTTTTTCAGAAATTACAATCGCATCCTCAAAGTTGTACCCTTTCCATGGCATAAACGCTACTTTCAAGTTACGTCCGATAGCTAATTCACCAGCTTGCGTTGCGTATCCTTCACAAAGCACTTGTCCTTTTACAACGCGATCGCCTTTACGAACAATCGGTTTTAAGTTGATACAGGTACTTTGGTTGGTTTTTCTAAACTTAATCAACTGATAGGTTTTATCATCGGTATCAAAGCTTACCATGCGCTCTTCCTCCGTACGGTCGTATTTGATGGTAATTTTATCCGCATCAACATACTCCACCACACCATTGCCTTCAGCATTAATCAATACACGTGAATCCGAAGCTACTTGACGCTCTAATCCTGTTCCAACGATTGGTGATTCAGGACGTAATAGTGGTACGGCCTGACGCATCATGTTGGATCCCATCAACGCACGGTTCGCATCATCGTGTTCCAAGAACGGAATCAACGATGCCGAAATCGAGGCAATCTGGTTAGGAGCCACATCAGTATAATGAACAACTGTTGGTTCTACTACTGGGAAGTCACCTTCCTCACGAGCAATAACTTTTTCAGCTGTAATCGTACCTTGATCATCCATTTCAATGTTTGCTTGCGCAATCATTTTACCTTCTTCTTCTTCAGCGCTTAGGTAAATAGGTTCAGAAACTAAATCTACTTTACCATTGGCTACCTTGCGATAAGGTGTTTCAATGAATCCCATCCCGTTTACTTTGGCGAAAACTCCTAACGAAGAAATCAAACCAATGTTGGGTCCCTCAGGGGTTTCAATCGGACATAAACGACCGTAGTGCGTATAGTGAACGTCACGAACCTCGAAACCAGCGCGCTCTCTAGAAAGACCACCAGGACCTAATGCAGAAAGACGACGTTTGTGTGTAATCTCAGCTAATGGATTGGTTTGATCCATAAACTGCGATAACTGGTTGGTTCCGAAGAAGGAGTTGATTACCGATGACAAGGTTTTTGCATTGATCAAGTCGATTGGGGTGAATACCTCGTTGTCACGTACATTCATACGCTCACGAATGGTTCTCGCCATACGCGCAAGACCTACGCCGAATTGTTGTGAAAGTTGCTCACCAACTGTACGAACACGACGGTTGGACAAGTGGTCGATATCATCAATCTCTGCTTTGGAGTTAATCAATTCGATCAAATATTTCACAATGGTGATGATATCCTCTTTGGTAAGCACTTGCTTTTCCATTGGGATATCTAAGTTTAATTTTTTGTTCATACGGTAACGACCTACTTCTCCTAAGTTGTAGCGTTGGTCCGAGAAGAACAATTTATCGATTATACCACGAGCGGTTTCTTCATCAGGCGGTTCTGCATTACGCAACTGACGGTAGATATGCTCAACGGCTTCTTTTTCAGAGTTGGTGGGGTCTTTTTGTAACGTATTGTGGATAATGGCGTAATCCGCTTGGTTGTTATCCTCTTTGTGAAGTAAGATCGATTTTACATTCGCATCGATAATTTCTTCAATATTGTCTTTATCCAAAATCGTATCACGATCCAAGATAATTTCATTACGTTCAATAGACACTACTTCACCGGTATCTTCATCTACGAAGTCTTCATGCCATGTGTTCAAAACACGAGCGGCTAATTTACGACCTGCGTATTTTTTCAATCCGGTTTTAGAAACTTTGATTTCTTCTGCAAGGTCAAAGATTTCTAAAATATCTTTATCGCGTTCAAATCCAATCGCACGGAAAAGGGTTGTTACCGGTAATTTCTTTTTACGATCGATGTATGCATACATCACGTTGTTGATATCGGTAGCAAACTCAATCCATGATCCTTTGAAAGGAATAACACGAGCAGAATATAATTTTGTTCCGTTGGCGTGGAACGATTGTCCAAAGAACACCCCAGGTGAACGGTGTAATTGCGATACAACTACTCGCTCAGCGCCGTTAATTACGAAAGTACCACTAGGGGTCATGTAAGGGATAGTTCCTAAATACACATCCTGTACGATCGTTTCGAAATCTTCATGTTCCGGATCGGTACAGTATAATTTTAAACGGGCTTTCAGAGGCACGCTGTAGGTTAGACCTCTTTCAATACACTCTTGGATGGTGTAACGCGGTGGATCCACGAAATAATCGAGGAATTCCAACACAAATTGATTTCTGGTATCAGTGATTGGAAAGTTTTCCATGAAGGTATTGTAGAGCCCTTCGTTACCTCTTTCGTCAGATTTCGTTTCTAGTTGGAAGAAATCTTTGAACGACTTAATTTGAACATCCAAGAAATCGGGATACTGTGGAATATTCTTCGTCGAGGCAAAATTCAATCTTTCAGTCTGATTAGTTATCATCAATGGACAAAATTTTGATTTTTAAAAAAAGTACTTTTTTGTGTAAAACACGTTGATTTTGTAACTTTTCTTGAATAAATAACCGTTACATCTTTTAAAATAAACCAAGAAAACCGTTTATTTCTTTCTTCGTAAGGGCTATAGTTTTTTTTGGATTTGAACGTCTATGAACACATTCAAAAAAAGATAAATTTATTATACGAAAAAGGGTTTAGGCCGCTGAGAGCTTACTCAGGACCTAAACCTAATTCTTAAACCGTAATAGAATTATTTCAATTCAACTACAGCTCCAGCTTCTTCTAAAGCTTTTTTCAAGCCTTCAGCTTCTGCTTTAGAAACTGCTTCTTTAATGTTAGATGGAGCTCCGTCTACGATATCTTTCGCTTCTTTAAGACCCAATCCAGTTAATTCTTTAACTGCTTTAACTACCGCTAACTTAGAAGCACCAGCATCTTTCAATACTACTGTGAATTCTGTTTGCTCTTCAGCAGCATCAGCAGCACCTCCACCAGCAGCAACGACTACTGCAGCAGCAGCAGGCTCGATACCGTACTCCTCTTTTAAGATTGTAGCTAAATCGTTAACTTCTTTAACAGTCAAGTTAACTAATTGTTCTGCGAATTGTTTCAAATCTGCCATTTTTTCTATCGTTTAAAATGTTTTTAAATTTATTTTATTTATTAAGTGCGTTCAATTATTCTGCAGCTTCGCCTTTTTGCTCTGCATTGTTTAACAAAGCAGAAAGTACGCGTTTTGCAGGAGATTGAAGTAATCCGATGATTTCTCCAATAACTTCTTCTTTCGATTTTAACGCTGCTAATGAATCCAACTGGTTATCACCGATATAGATTTCTTGGTTGATATAAGCACCTTTTAAAAGAGGCTTATCCGACTTTTTACGGAAATCTTTGATGATTTTCGCAGGTTGATTTGCCACAGAAGCAATTAAGATAGAAGAGTTTCCTTTAAGGATTGTTGGTAATTCACCGTACTCGTTTTCTGAAGCTTCCATCGCTTTCTCCAACAAGGTGTTTTTTACCACTTCTAATTTGATTCCTGCTTTAAAACAAGCTCTGCGTAAGTTAGATGTTGTTTCAGCATCTAAACCTGACGTATCTGCAATGTAAAGGATATTCGCCTCTGCTAATTTTGCAGTTAAGTCTTTTATCGCGATTGATTTTTCTTCTCTAGTCATAATAAAACTTTTTAACTACCCAATTAAACTGCTTTAGGATCTAAAGCAATAGCAGGACTCATTGTACTTGACAAGTGGATAGACTTGATGTAAGTACCTTTAGCTGCAGTTGGTTTTAATTTGATTAATGTTTGAATAATTTCGTGAGCGTTATCGACAATCTTGTCTGCTTCGAAAGATACTTTTCCGATTCCAGCATGTACGATACCCGTTTTGTCTACTTTAAAATCGATTTTACCCGCTTTCACTTCTTGAACGGCTTTCCCTACTTCCATAGTTACCGTACCTGTTTTGGGGTTAGGCATCAAACCGCGAGGACCTAAAATACGACCTAAAGGACCTAATTTACCCATAACGGCAGGCATCGTGATGATAACATCCACATCCGTCCAACCGTCTTTAATTTTTTGAAGGAATTCGTCTAAACCTACGTAATCAGCACCTGCTGCTTTTGCTTCTGCTTCTTTATCTGGAGTAACCAAAGCCAACACACGTACATCTTTACCTGTCCCGTGTGGTAACGTAACTACTCCACGAACCATTTGATTTGCTTTTCGAGGATCAACGCCCAAACGAACAGCAATATCTACCGACTCATCAAATTTTGCGTAAGAAACCTGCTTCAATAAAGCAGACGCATCTTTCAAAGAATATAATTTATTCTTCTCGATTTTAGAGGCAGCTTCTTTTTGTTTTTTCGTCAATTTTGCCATAACTCATTATTTTTTTAGCGGAGAATCCCCGGTTACGGTAATACCCATTGAACGAGCAGTACCGGCAATCATACTCATTGCTGATTCAATCGTGAACGAATTCAAATCAGGCATTTTGTCTTCAGCGATCGTTTTGATTTGATCCCAAGAGACATTGGCTACTTTCTTACGGTTAGGTTGCCCTGATCCCGATTTGATTTTAGCAGCATCCATTAATTGCACCGCAGCTGGAGGAGTTTTGACGACAAAATCAAATGATTTGTCTTTGTAAACTGTAATTTGTACAGGTAATACTTTGCCGGGTTGATCTTGAGTTCGTGCATTAAATTGCTTACAAAACTCCATGATGTTAACCCCAGCAGCTCCCAAAGCAGGTCCAACCGGTGGCGAAGGATTCGCAGCACCTCCCTTAACTTGTAGTTTAACTACTTTACTAATTTCTTTTGCCATTTTTTACAAAATTTAGCACATCTAACAGTTGGAAGCGTAGATGTAGGATTATAATTAATTGTGATTATACTTTTTCAACTTGCATAAAACTTAACTCTAATGGAGTCTTTCTTCCGAAAATTTTCACCATTACTTCAAGTTTACGCTTTTCTTCGTTGATCTTCTCAATGGTACCATTGAACCCATTGAAAGGACCATCGACCACTTTTACAGTCTCACCTGCTTTGTAAGGAATCGATTGGGTATCCACATTGATCGCCAATTCATCTACCTTACCAAGCATACGGTTTACTTCGGATTGACGAAGTGGCACAGGATCACCTCCTTTAACTTCCCCTAAGAAACCAATCACACCGGTAATCGATTTAATGATGTGTGGAATTTCACCCGTTAAATTGGCTTCGATCATCACGTATCCTGGAAAATAAACACGGTCTTTAGCTATTTTTTTTCCATCACGAATCTGAACCACCTTTTCAGTAGGCACCAAAACTTGGGAAATATAATCCGCCATGCCTAAACGGTTAATCTCAGTCTCAATATAGTTTTTAACTTTATTTTCCTGTCCGCTTACAGCACGTACTACATACCATTTTTTCACACTCGTATCAGCCATTTTACTAACGTGTATTATCCTTTAATTAAATTGAAAAAACCAGTAATGGCACGAGAACATAACTCGTCCACGCCCCAAGTAGCCAAAGCAAAAATTACAGAGAACAACGCCACGATAACCGTGAACTTTTGTACTTCTGCCCATTCTGGCCAAGTCACATTAGTTTTCAATTCCTCAAAAGACTCCGAAAAATATTGAAATACTTTCATCGTTTTATTTCTTATTTGCACGGGTGGAGGGATTCGAACCCCCATCAACGGTTTTGGAGACCGCTATTCTACCCTTGAACTACACCCGTTTCATTAAAAACCAGCAGAGTAATCCGTAGACACTCTGCTGGCTATATCCTTTAATTCGTTAGAATTAGTCTAAGATTTCAGTAACCTGACCTGCTCCTACTGTACGACCACCCTCACGGATAGCGAAACGTAAACCTACGTTAAGAGCAATTGGGCTCAACAAATCAACAGTGATTGTTAAGTTATCCCCAGGCATTACCATCTCAACACCAGCAGGTAAAGAAATAGTACCTGTTACGTCAGTTGTACGTACGTAGAACTGTGGACGGTAGTTATTGTGGAATGGAGTGTGACGTCCACCTTCTTCTTTTTTCAAGATATACACCTCAGCTTTGAATTTAGCATGTGGCTTCACTGAACCTGGCTTACAAATAACCATACCACGACGGATATCCGCTTTGTCAATACCACGTAACAACAAACCTACGTTGTCACCCGCTTCACCACGGTCAAGGATTTTACGGAACATCTCAACCCCTGTAATTGTAGAAGTCAATTTGTCAGCACCCATACCAATGATTTCAACTGGATCACCTGTGTTTGCAACACCTGTTTCAATACGTCCTGTAGCTACAGTACCACGACCTGTAATCGTGAATACGTCTTCCACAGGCATCAAGAAAGGCTTCGCGTTGTCACGAACTGGCTCTTCAATCCAAGAGTCAACTGCTTCCATCAATTCAAGAATTTTTGGAACCCAGTTTGGATCTCCGTTCAATCCACCTAAAGCAGAACCTTGAACTACTGGACCATTGTCTCCATCATACTCGTAGAAAGACAATAAGTCACGGATTTCCATTTCAACCAATTCTAATAATTCCGCATCATCAACCATGTCCACTTTGTTCATGAACACAACGATTCTTGGAATACCTACCTGACGTCCTAAAAGGATGTGCTCACGTGTTTGTGGCATTGGTCCGTCAGTAGCAGCTACAACCAAAATCGCACCGTCCATCTGAGCAGCACCTGTAACCATGTTCTTTACGTAATCCGCGTGACCTGGACAGTCAACGTGAGCGTAGTGACGGTTAGCAGTTTCATATTCTACGTGAGAAGTGTTGATTGTAATACCTCTTTCTTTTTCCTCTGGAGCATTGTCAATCTGGTCGAAAGATTTTGCTTGACAGTAACCAGCATCTGCTAATACTTTAGTGATTGCAGCAGTCAATGTAGTTTTACCGTGGTCAACGTGACCAATCGTACCAATATTAAGGTGTGGCTTGGTACGACTAAAATTTTCTTTTGCCATTTTAATTAATTTTTAAACTTAGTTATATTTATTAGTGTTCAAATATTCAATTTTGAGCCAATGACGGGATTTGAACCCGTGACCTCTTCCTTACCAAGGAAGCACTCTACCCCTGAGCTACACCGGCGGTAAAGTTTTCTGTTTCAGGTTTGAAGTTTCAGGTTTAAAACCACTTGAAACTTGAAACGATTAAACTTTCAATTGTGGGGAGAGCAGGATTCGAACCTGCGAAGGTGAAAACCAGCAGATTTACAGTCTGCCCTCGTTGGCCGCTTGAGTATCTCCCCTAGCCATGCTTCGGTAGTACCAAAACAATACATTCAAAATTTCAAAGAGCCGATGGAGGGACTCGAACCCACGACCTGCTGATTACAAATCAGCTGCTCTAGCCAGCTGAGCTACACCGGCAATATGCAATAAAAAAGTCCGCTATTTCTAACGGACTGCAAATGTAGGCAATTTATTTTTCTATCAAAATATTTTTTTGAAAAAAATTTAATCAAATATGGGAACGGATTTTCTCCTTGCGTTTTACCAACAAACGCTCTAAAGATTCGGCCGCCAACTCGACAGCTTCCTCAAATGTTTTGCATTGTTTTTTGACCAAAAAATCATCGCCCGGAACATGAATTTTAACCTCCACAATCTTGTTCTCTTTTTCACTCGTATTGTCGACCTTCAAAAAAACATCCGAACTCACAATTTTATCAAAATACTTTTCCAATTTATCCAAACGAACCTGAATGAAATCAACCAACTTTCGATCTACTGAAAAATTTACAGCATTAACATTTACCTTCATACTTCAAAATTTTAAATTAAACGTTGCGCTATTTTCGATTCCGTGGATGAGCCGCTCGATGAACGTGCTGCAACTCTGCCAAACTGCTGTGCGTATACACTTGAGTCGACGCCAAACTGGAATGCCCCAACAACTCCTTTACTGAATTTATGTCCGCTCCCTGATTCAGCAAATGCGTCGCAAACGTATGCCGAAGCACATGAGGACTCTTTTTTACCTTCTCGGAAACATTACTAAAGTACGAATTTATCAACCGATAAACAAACGATTCGTTTAATTTAACGCCTTTTAACATCAAAAAAAAGTAGTCTGCATCAATAAGGTTTTCAATTCCAGCGCGTTCCTTTATATACACCTGCATTTGCTTCACCACCACAGGCAATAATGGCACAATCCGCTCTTTATTGCGCTTCCCCATCACCTTGAGCATTCCACCCGCAAGATCCACTTGATGCATACGCAACCCTATCAACTCCGCCCGACGGATTCCCGTAGTGTAAAACAAATCAATGACTAATTTATCGCGCACCCCCTCAAAACCTTCAGGATATTCAAGTGTATTCAATACGTTGTCCAACTCCACTTCCGAAAAAGGAACCTGTACTTTCTTGGGGGTTTTGAGCGCCTTATGTTGCGCCAAAGGACTGCTTTGCAACACCCCCATTTTCATCAAAAATTTATAAAACGCTTTTAAAGAAGATACTTTACGGTTTACCGAAGTCGCACTCATCCCCGCATCAACCATCGAAACAATCCAACTCCGAATCATCGGGTAGTGCGCCGCCTCCAAGGACTCCATTTCATAAACCGATTTTAAAAACTGCTGAAAAAAAAGCAAATCTTTGTGGTACGCCAAAACCGTATGCGGAGAATACTTTTTCTCCAACGCCAAATACTCCTGAAATGCTTGCAAATAGACCATAAAAAAACTGCTGTAACAAAGTTATAAAAACTTCCTTACAGCAGTTGTATTTTGATGAGAAACTAAGTCCTATCCTTCCATCGCATCACGCAATCCTTGGATATACTGTGCTTTCTGGATTTGTGCACGACGCACTACAGAAGGCTTCGTAAACGCTTGACGCGCGCGTAACTGACGAACCGTTCCAGTTTTATCAAATTTTCTCTTGTAGCGCTTTAAAGCTCTATCAATGTTTTCTCCGTCTTTAATAGGTATAATTAACATAAGCAGGACACCTCCCTTCATTTAGTGGGCGCAAAGGTAAAATTAATTTTGAATTATAAATTATAAATTTTAAAATAATTTTGGCGTGCCCCCGAAATTAACCCACAGCTCCCATCAAGCCCGCGTCGGGGTCGGGTCGTCCGCTGCAAGTCCGTTGCTCCGCAGCCGGGCTTTCCACTTCCACCCCTCACGCAATCCCTGTGCTATTTTACCGCCGGTTGATAGTCTTTTTGATCGATAATCATCTTTGATAAAATTTCGCGTAAAATCTCGGATGTCCCTCCGCCAATCGGACCCAAACGACTGTCTCGCAATAAACGAGCCAACGGATATTCTTCCATGTACCCATAACCACCCAACATCTGCAAACAACTGTAGATCGTTTCGTCAGCAACTTTAGTCGACTTCAATTTGGCCATCGTAGCTTCTTTGACCACATACTCGCCCTTATTCAAACGAGCTGTAGCAGCGTAATTAAAAATCTTACAATGCTCCACATCAGTAGCATGATTGACCAGCGTATGACGTAAGGCTTGAAATTTATTAATCGTTGTTCCAAAAGCTTCCCGTTTGGACATATAATCAATGGTGTAATCCAAGGCATACTCAGCACGCGCATGGGCATTAATCGCCATAATCAATCGCTCTAACGCAAAATGCTGCATGATATAGGGAAATCCTTTCCCTTCCTCACCCATCAAATTATCTGCTGGAATCACTACATTATCAAAAGCAATTTCTGCAGTATCAGAAGCGCGCCAACCCAATTTATCCAATTTGGTAGCCGAAACACCAGGAGTATTCGTATCCATCAAGAAAATACTAATGCCTTTATTCCCTTTCTCGGGACTGGTTTTGGCCGCCACCACATAATAGTCGGCATACACTCCATTGGTAATAAAGGTTTTTGAACCGTTAAGGATATACTTATCACCTTGTTTAACGGCAGTCGTTTTCATGCCCGCCACATCACTTCCCCCAAAAGGTTCGGTAATACACAACGCTCCAATTTTTTCTCCCGCTATACTCGGTGCCAAATAGTCTTGTTTAATGCGCTCACTTCCCTCAGCATTCAAATGGGTCATCGCCAAATATGCATGGGCCCACATGGCCGCCGCAAATCCCGAAGAATGTATTTTTTGCAATTCTTCCAAAAAAACCACCGTATAGAACAAATCCAAATTCATCCCTCCATACGCCTCTGGATAAGACAAGCCGAAAAAGCCCATTTCTCCGAACTTCTTCCAGATAAAACGTTCAATTGTTCCCGTTTTTTCCCATTTTTCAATATGTGGCACTACTTCTTTGTGCAAAAAATCCTTAAAACTCGCACGAAACAATTCGTGTTCTTCGGTAAAGTAAATTGAACTCATAGAGGTCTTTTTTTAGTCTTTTTTTTAGAATTCCAAATATAAGGCAATAATTTTTATTTTTTCGACACTTATCCCCTTTACATTTGTTAAATCCTCAAAACGAATAGGACCATTCATGCTGCGATAGGCTACAATATTTCTGGAAACAGGATACCGAAAATACGGAAACGAACCTAACTCCTTGATGGTCATTTCATTAATTTTAATTTTCTCCAATACAGGAGGGTGTACAACTGCAAAATGCTCGAGCAATGTATCAAAAACTTCCTCCTTTAAACCATACACTTCTTGCAATTGCGCCATCGCTACAAAGGCACCCAAAGCCGTTCGATACTTTAAAATACGTTCCGATAAAACGGGCCCAATGCCACGAACTAAAATCAAATCCTCAGCGGTAGCCGAATTGATGTCTTTTTTTACAATTTTTTTTGGGGTCTCTTGCGTGAACATAAAAGGCCGGGAATTCCCTTTTTTAAAGGTGTTCACCCAGGCCGGGAACTTAAAGTAAGGCGCCATTTTTTCAAGAATAGTATCGGGAACCTTAGTGATTTCTTGAAATTCCCGAGCCGAGTTGACAAACTTTCCTTGAGCCCGAAAGGCCTGTAAACGTTGGTACGATGCGGCACTCATCCCCCAACGAAAGGCTTTATATTCGGTTATAAAATTGGGATTAAAAGGCTGAATCGGATAGGATTTGTAGGCTTGAACAAGGCGCTCGCTTGAGGTATCTTGCAACCAAATTTGGGCCTCCTTAGGAAGGGCATCAGGGGCATACCAAAGCGGTTGATACCAAAGGATCGCTTGCAAAACTACAATAAGACTGATGAGTGTAAATAATCCGAGGCGTTGGCTTTTTGTAAAATGAATGAATGGGCGTATAAATAATAATTTCATGACTAGTTCAGAGATCGAAAACGGAGGATCGTTTGCCACGAATCAAGTCTTTCAATCGAATGACAAAAGCCATGGTCAGGTACAACCCAAATCCCAAGCCTGCTGTAACAAACGATATGTATATGAAAAACAAACGAACATTAGTGGCGCGCATCCCCAACTTATCGGCCAAACGCGAGCAAACATAAAATCCGTGTCGTTCAAAAAAATGACGTAATTCAGTGATCATAACCCTCAATTTTCAGGGTTTAAAGTTACGATTTTCTTTTTAACAACTCCACGCCAATGGCGCAATTCAAACATTGTTTTCGATCGCAATACTGTTGCTTCAACTGCAATATGGCTTGCGATTGAAGGGCATCTTGTGCTGAAATCCCCCAATGCTTAAATTTTTGAACAATGGCATTTTGCTCGGGAGGAATCAAGTGGAGCAAACCCATTTGCGCTTCAGCATCGGGGCGCCCCAAATGCTGGGCATAAACAAAACGAATGGGAACGAGCGCATTGATTATTAAAAGCTGAATAAACGCCTCCGACACCCGCCTACTTCGTTTTCGCGAAGATTTATCCAATTGATAATGCGTTTCCCAATACGGACTCGTGGAAACCCCAAACAGGGTATAAAAATCATGAATCGATCGCGCCTCGCATACCGATTGAAAAAGCTGTTTGCGTTGGTGGTACAGCATGGCTAATTGGGCCAGTCTTATCGTTGGAAAATTATCCGGTCGTAATTTGAAAAAACGAA
Organism: Flavobacteriaceae bacterium; assembly: GCA_947463515.1. Lineage (GTDB taxonomy): Bacteria > Bacteroidota > Bacteroidia > Flavobacteriales > Flavobacteriaceae > Flavobacterium. Next base: position 44,091 of record CANHRI010000006.1, on the reverse strand, counting down.
CCGAAATTTCAGGTGGCTCAAGATGATATTTCACTTTTAAATAATCATACCAGGATTGCAACTCGACTGTATAGGTATCCAAAGGGTGTTCTGGAATTAATCCCGCTTGCCCCAACAAGAGGGCTTCCACCAAATGCACCTCCAAAATTTCCTTTCGAAAAATGGAAAAGGAAATCGATTGTGCCAGAGCTGCAAAGGGTTCCCCGTTGGAATTGAGACCAAAGTTTTTGGCCAATACAACAAATAAAACCGCCTCCCAATCGTTTTGACAACCCTGAAGTAAATCCAAGATGCCCGTTGCTTTATGTTCGAGTCGCGCGATGTATAATTTCTCAAGCCATAAGACAATCAGTTGCTGCGGAAATTGGCGTAACGAATGGGAACAATACAACCCTTCTTTTCGTGTCATTAATTTCTCATAATCGCTTATCAAATCGGGAGGAACACTCCCTTTTAATTCCAAAACCGGGAGTTCACTATTGTCCTTGCGAAACACAGGTGCATCATGTTCCCAAACCACATGTAAAATCACATTGTCGTAACGGGAATCGCGTTCGTGATGATGGGCATACCAATCGGAGGAGCGGAGATGAATTTCTACATTCCCTACCCACTTTTGGGTTCCAATTTGCAGCTGTGCATTAAAAAAATCAGGCCCTTCTGTTTGAAGGTAATCGCCAGTTCGAATGAGAACAATCGGTTCGCCGGCAGTGGTTTGTAATTGGGTAACGTCAAAACAAGTAAAACGCCACACATAGTGCAGAAAATCTTCTTTCATAAGGCATATACAATTCGGTTTGGTGGAGATACTACGAAGATAAAAAAAATTCAATTCGTGGACTAATTTTTATCTTTGTAAAAATCAAATATATGAAAAAATGGATCCTCATCGGACTACTTTCCTTGCAATGTCTTTCCGCTCAATCGTTTCGTATCACTTATCAAAAATCATCCAACGGAACCATTATCCCCAATCAAGATCCTGTAATCGTGTTGGCAGCACCGCATTTGACCTTAATCAGTTCGGCGCAAATGTTACAACAAAAAGCCAGTTACCCGAGAGAGGAAACTTTTGTCGACCGAAAACGAAATGCGTTGGTACAAAAAGCACAATTGAATGCGCAACGATTTGTCGTTAGTATTGACAGTGTGAGTCTTGAGAAACAACAATTTGAATTCAGCTCGGAAACCAAAACCATCCTTGGCTATGTATGTAAAAAGGCCGTGACAAGTATCAACTCAAATACCTTAGAACTTTGGTATACCGATGCGTTGGGGGTTAAAGGCTCACCGACGGTCTTGGGGCAGAACCTCGGGATGGTTCTTGAAATTGTGCGTAACGGAAATTTTGTGACTACGGCGATATCCATTGAAAAGGAAAAACAAAAAACTGCTGTTGTACTTCCCGATACTAAAAATGGAGTAGATCTACTTTCCTACCGCGATCTTGTTTGGAAAAGTCGCTTTATTACCCTTCCCGTTTTTGAGAAAGAAATTATAAACTTCTCCGACCAAGCTAAATCTAACGATAGTATCCTCCGTTTTGCCAATGGTACGATCGCCGTTCGAAAAATAAAGTTCCCTGTGATTAACCCAGGCAGTAAAGTTTTTATTGACTTAATCGAGCAATCCAATGGTGATGCCTATGACCGGACGGGCTCAGTTTTTTTAATCCCAACCGACAAGACCAATACCTTCTGGAACGGACTAACCCAAGGGGCCAATTCATTACCCCTCTACGAAAATGGCAACGGAAAGAAATACCAGGGTGTTGTGGCTACAAATTCCTACAGTCCTTTGCTGGAGTTAATGCGATTTTTCACACCCTTTGGCATTTCCCATTTCAATCACATCAGCCTCAAGGACAAGACATGGTATACGCAAGTGCCCTATCGACAAGATATTAGTGAACTTGCTACGGCCTTTTCAGGAAAAGAAGTCTACCTCGGTGCTTTTATAGGAAATTATGACAAAGGTGGACATCGCATTTCGATGAACATTACCATTCATCCCGAAGAGCAAAGTAGTGCAGCGTCTCCTTTGGTCATGCCACTTTTCAATACGGTGAATGTGATGGAAATGGCTGGGCAAGAATATGGAACGATGTTTAACCATGAAAAAGGACTTGAAGTTACCTTTACTTTGACACAGGACCTCCGTGGCGCGCGTTTACGTTACCTTACAACAGGACATGGCGGTTGGGAAAACGGTGACGAATTTGTTCCCAAGAAAAATACCCTTGTATTGGATGGAAAAGAAGTTTTTAGCATTGTACCATGGCGTGAAGATTGCGGCTCGTACCGTTTGTTCAATCCTGCTTCAGGCAACTTTCCAAACGGATTATCCTCTTCCGACTACAGTCGATCCAACTGGTGTCCTGGAATGGTTACCTATCCCTATTACATCGATTTGGGCGATTTGAAAGCGGGTACCCATACGCTTCAAGTGAAAATACCACAAGGCGCTCCAGAGGGAAGCAGTTTTAGTGCTTGGAACGTTTCGGGAGTGCTATTAGGCCATTAAAAAAGGGCTGTCGATTAAGACAGCCCTTTGGTTTATTTGATAGAACCAATAATATCGTACTTGGTGATAATATGATGTTTCTGATTCCCAAGATCAACCAAAACAGCTTGGTTATCTTTGGTAAACAATTTGGAAACCTCTTCAATAGGGGTCGTCGCTTTTACAATAGGATAAGGCTGCCCCATCACTTCACGAACCGGTTTTTGCGCCACCTCTTTATCGGCCACATAGCTTCGGAACAAATCGGTTTCATCAACCGACCCTACAAAACCGTGAATATCTACAACAGGAATTTGTGAGATTTTGTATTTGCGCATGCGATCTATAGCGTGTGACACCAATTCTTCGGTACGAACGGTAACCAATGGTTTGTCCAAATGATCCTTAATAACATCTTCAGCTTTGGTTACTTCTTCTTCCAAGAAACCGCGCTCACGCATCCAATCGTCGTTGAACATTTTACCGACATACCGACTGCCTGAATCGTGGAATAATACGACCACAACATCTTCCGGTTTGAAATGTTCTTTCAATTGGTGTAATCCTTTGATACAAGAGCCTGCTGAATTCCCCACAAAGATCCCTTCTTCCAAAGCAATTTTTCGGGTGTACACCGCGGCATCTTTATCGGTTACTTTGGTAAATCCGTCAATCAAACTAAAATCAACGTTCTTGGGTAAAATATCTTCCCCAATCCCTTCAGTGATGTAGGGATAAATTTCGTTTTCATCAAAAATTCCTGTCTCGTGGTATTTTTTAAAAACAGAACCATAGGTGTCAATGCCCCAAACTTTAATGTTGGGATTTTTTTCTTTCAAATATTTGGCCACCCCTGAGATGGTTCCCCCTGTACCAACACCGACCACAAAATGGGTTACTTTCCCTTCGGTTTGGGCCCAAATTTCGGGTCCGGTTTGCTCGTAATGGGCTTGGGCATTGCTTGGATTATCGTATTGATTCACATACCATGCATTGTCCGTTTCTTCCGCTAGGCGACGGGAAACAGAGTAATACGAACGAGGATCATCGGGTTCAACATCCGTAGGACAAACGACTACTTTGGCGCCAACAGCACGAAGTATATCCATTTTCTCTTTCGATTGTTTATCGGTTATCACACAAATAAGCTTATAGCCTTTTACAATTGCTGCCAAAGCGAGACCCATACCCGTGTTCCCCGAAGTTCCTTCAATAATGGTACCGCCGGGTTTCAATCGTCCATCGGCTTCCGCATCTTCAACCATTTTGAGCGCCATTCGGTCTTTGACGGAATTTCCGGGATTGAATGTTTCAACTTTGGCCAAAACCAAGGCATCAATTCCTTCAACAACCTTATTCAATTTAACCAAAGGCGTATTTCCGATGGTCCCCAATATATTTTCAGAATAATTCATTATTATGGAAAATTTAGGGCACAAAGATACTTTTTTTACCCCAAATACGGTATTGAATTGCCATTATGATTCTTTTTGGCAAACATCTTTTTTTGTCGAGAATAAAAATAAATGACCTGAGAATAGGATACGTAAGAGGTTTGGTTACTGGAAAAAGTTCCAAACCAACCCAAATCGGATGATAAAATCGCGATACGGCATACTGGGCGAAGCATAAAAATCATTGTTGCGCAAAAGGCCGTTTACGTGTTCGGCAATCAGGAAAATTCGCGTTTGACGCACCCGAGCATTGAAAAATATATCAACCACGGGAAAGTCCCCTATTTTCTTTTGTGTTTGCACAAAAAACTCTCCAAGTACAGGATTAAAGTCGTCGGCAAAATAGGACGTAAAATAATTGATGGTTGCTCCGGTTTGGATAAACATAGCTTTTTTGAACCAATGGTCTTGGTAATAGAGACTTCCTCGTGCTGTAAATTCAGGAAGGTTAAGAATGGCTTGACTTTGTGTTACATTTTGATACAAAACGGTAGCCTCGAGTCCGAAACGTTTGTAACGAAACTCGCGCGCTACTTTTATCGCTAGATAATTGATACTCCCCGAAAATTGTTGTGGTGTTATTAACTGTTGATTGGCTACATTTTGAACATCGGTAAAATACAATTTGTCGGTGCTATTTGACCACTGAACTGATGCATTAAGCCAAGGTGTTTGTGCTTCGAATTGGAATGCATTGTACTTTTCATTTTTAAAATTATTTACCCAATTATAAGCAACGTAACTACTTTGATGCAATAAGAAGTTGTTGTTGGGTAATTTACTTTGATTGGTGAATTGAAAGTTAAAATGTGTACGCTCATTAAACTTATAAGCGGCTTTAGCTTCGGCATAGCGCACTGTTTCAGTACCAAGCGCATTGGCTAAGGTAGCGGTTCCACGCCAATTTCCTTTGCGGTATTCGTAAACCCCTCCCACGGTAGCTACATTTACGTCCCGCTTACGTGGAGTAACAATAGAGTTAATGGTACGCTCGGATTGAAAACCAAAACGGTTGAAGAAATGTTCGATATAAAAACGAACCGTCCCCAGGGTTTTATTTTCATAAGCTATTCCTGCGCGATTATAGAACTTGTCGTAATTCGTGTGGTCATTGATATTGGCATTGACTACTGCATCACCAAAACGATTAAATGTTTCCGATTGAACAGTGGTGGCTAAGGTCTTTTGATTGAACTCGAAAAACTTATGCTCGTAATTGAATCGATGAAAAACAGATAGATTATTTTGGCTATCGTTGGGATTGATTCGAAAGGCGTGATCAAAGAAAAAGCGTTTACTTTTTAAAACCGACTGGGCATCGGTGAGCATCACTTGCAAACGTGCTCGGTTGTTAAAAATAGCTTCGCCACTTTCAAATTCGGCAGGATTCGCTAATCCCCCATTTTCACCATTCAAAAAATCCTGTCCTGTATAATGAAAATTTATCGCATAACGCCCTGAGGTAGTTCGATAGGAAGAGGTCAATCTAAAATTACCGGTACTTGCCAATTGATTGGTATAGCGTCCCAGTGACCGTAACCCTTTGAATGCAATTGAAATATTGAAATTTTTAGAGGTATTTAAGGCAACCAAAGCATCAACATTTTGGCCTTGTTCCATAACCGTTTTAAAATAAATATCGGAATATGGGGTAGGTACGTGGTAATAACGAATATCCTCAGCTTCTAAAAAAGCATAATGCTTGGCTTGATAACCCATAGCTGGAAATACTGAAGATTTTGCTTGAGTGTAATCCAACAAATTAAACACCTGACCTTCATTGGGATATTGCAAGTGACCGAAACGATCTTTACGCAGATAGTTGTATTGGTAATAGCGTTGTAGCGTCAACGAAGTATCGGCGATTACGGTATCTTTTTCAACCGTATAAATTTTGTACCAGGCGATAGGAGCTTTACGTGCGGCTTCTTTGGCTTTATCTTCGGCTGTTTTAATAAGGCTCTTGGGTGGCTTATCCCCAATTTGTTGGGAAAAAGCACCTAAAGTGATACACATAAAAGCAACCAAAAAGAATAATCGCATAGTAAAAGGATTCAAAGAGGCCACAAAAATAGAGAATGTTTGGACGTATACATGAAAATCGATAAAAAAACGCCCTCAAAGGAAGGCGTTCTTATCTTATTTATTTTTTGGGATTAATTTTTGGTGAACTTGCGCACAAAAGTTGCCCCTTGTGAAGCTATTTTAACCATATACACCCCACTTTGTAAACGGGACACATCCAAGGTATTGTTAACCACACCTTGCGCACTTAACACTAATTTACCTGTAATATCAAAAATGGACACTTCATCCAAACTTAATGCTTTGGGGTTATTGAAATGAATTTCATTTTGTGCAGGATTAGGATACACAAAGAAGGTATTGTCGTTATCAAAATTGGCATTGGATAAACTTAAGCCTGAAGTTCCAGATGCAACTAGAGAAAAATCTTGTGCCCCCCCTTGTAAAGAACCTTTATGCGATACTTGAATCGTATATACTCCGGGAGTAGCGTTTAAAATTTCAACTTTTTCAAGGTTATCTACGTTATTATCTGAATCATTGGTAGCCCCTGCATATACATCTTCTGGATTAAGTTTCCAAGGATAGTATGTTACCCCATCTTTGATCACTTTTAAATCTAAATTGTTTACCAAGCGTGGTGTGCGATTATCGGCTACCGTTGTTGAGTTGATCGTTCCCGCAGGGTCGGTCCAGCCTACTACAATGTTTAAATCTTGCGGTTGCGTAATGGTAAAGGTTCGCGTGTAAGTTTGCCCATTATTTAATGTCAATTCATCTAAAATTGTTGAAGTGTTTCGTCCTGAAATTACACGAGCCGCATTAAACCCATCGGCAAGTCCCCAACCAAATTCATAGTCAGGCCCTGGATTTCCTCCTGCTTCGCGCACAGATTGACAAAGCAAAGCACGAACGGTCGAAGAAAGCATATAGGTTTCTGGATTTAAATTATTGTAATGTTTCTGTAATAAGGCAATCAATCCCGTAATGGCAGGTGCCGACATTGAGGTTCCACTTAAAGGGCCATAGGCTTGATCCGTTGTAGCAATTGAAGAGTTTACTTGCACCCCGACAGCTGATAAATCGGGTTTCACGCGACCATCATCGGTAGGACCAAAGTTGGTAAACGTAGAATATACAACACTTTCTGGCCCGTTGAATGATGTAACTTGATTAACCGCAGCAATTGTTAAAACATTTTTGGAACAAGACATCCCGGTCAACAAATCGTATCCTGCTTTATTTTGAACCTGTGATAAAGAAGTGGTGGCACGATCATTCCCCGCAGATTTAACGACTTGATAATACGGATAATTGTACATCACCTCGTCAACTGCTTGCGATTGCGACGTGTATTGACCAAAAAAAGCATTGGTTAAATTGGAGGCGACTAGTCCATAAGAATGGTTAGAAACCAAAAAGCCTTCCCCTGCAAACCCATTCATTTCACCGATATCACTACCAAAATCGTAGGTACGTCCATTGGCTTGATAGGCAAATCCTCTACGTGTTGCGCTTACACCACTCGCCAAAATAGTCCCCGCCACATGGGTGGCATGCGTATTTGAAACCGTAGCTGCATCAGAACTTACAACTCTTCCTGCAAGTTCTACATGCGTTGTACGAACTTTCTCTGAGTCCCATATACCTATAGTAATCCCATTTCCCGTAACATTTAAACCTAATGTACCCCCAGGATACATGGTATTCGCACGTAAGGAAGCCACAGAATCAGCATTAAAATCAACCCCATAATAGATCGGTTTTCCGTTTAAAATAAACTGTATATTTTGCGGATTGGGTGTTTCAGGATGTTGCTGTAAATACGCTTGAACGGCTGCCTTGTTAGCATTTTGAGTTTCGGTTATTTGCTGTGTAAGTGTTTCGCGAGCAACTGCATCTGTTTTTTGCAAGATCTTTTCGCGCTCATTTACGGACTGAGCACAGACAGAGCCTACTACAAACAAAAAAGGTAACAAACTTTTCATAAAACTATTTTTTTTCAAATATAAAAAAATTGGAGTGTATCCTGCGTTAATAAAAACAAAAAAGACCGAAAGAAAACTTTCGGTCTTTAGTATTTGCATTAACAGAAACGATTAGTAACCAGGATTTTGTGTAATCGTAGTATTCGCATTGGTTTCTGAAATTGGAATTGGGAACGTAAACTTGTAACTATTCATAGGCAAGTTAGCAGGATTCGCACCAGGATAATTTGTAGTGCTCGAAGAGTAATCTTGAGGATGACGATCTAAAGCGGTAAAATTAGCTAAAGAAGCCAAACGCTTTATGTCGATATAGCGGTACCCTTCAAAACAGAACTCTAGACGACGTTGGTTTAAGATTTCAGCCCAAGCTTGAGTTGCGTTAGCAAATACTGGCGCTGACATATTAACTGCATTACGTGCATCCAAAACAGCTTCTAAAGCTGTAGCAGCCCCTGTAAGGTCGTTTGCATTAGCACGTGCTTCTGCTTTGATGAAATACATTTCAGATAAACGAACTAGTTTATAGTCATTACTATTACCATTAGCAGCAGTAGAAGCAAATGTACTTGTTCCTGTTCCTACCCCACCATATTTGTGAATAATTAACTTATCTGCATTAATATAGTCTGAAGAAGTATCCCAGTTAGCAGCCGCAGTTGATGAAGGAGCTACTAAAGTACGGAAACGTACATCTTTGATAGCACCTGTCAACGGCCAACCTCCATTTGCAGGGGAAGTTGCTGATGGAATGTTTGTTGGGTTCATTACATTGAACAAAGAACGACCCACTTCATAGAATGGAGAACCAGCAGCGTTAGGACGAACCGAACACCAACCGTTGTGCATGTTTACCCCTTGACCATTTTGAGCAGGAGTTCTTTTCAATCTCCAGATAACCTCTACGTTTGCAGGTTCGTTATCAGTCCAGAAAATTTGAGTATACTGTGTAGTATTTGCCAAAGTAATTCCAGAAGTAGAAATTACATTGTCAGCCCAAGTTTCAGCATTGGTATAATCTCCTTTGTATGCATAAGCACGTGCTTTAAGCGCTTTTGCCAACACATCACTCGCATAATATGTTCTAACAATACCTGTATAAGGGTTTGTTGTTAACGCATTATAAATAGTCAAAGCAGCATCTAAATCACTGTGGATTGACTGATAAAATACACCGTTAGTAGAACGTTGCAAGTTAGTCTCTGTAGAAGGAATGATTCGATCCGACAAAATAGCAGCCAAAGCTCCGTCATTTTTCAAATCAGTTGAAAAATAAGACATTAACTTTAAGTGACAAAATGCACGCACAACAAGAGCCTCAGCTTTAATACGCTGAATTTTTTCAGTATCTGCAGCATCTACTGGAGTAATACGATCAGCAAAAGTAATCACACGGTTTGCACGTGATAATGCAAAATACATACTATTCCATATTGCATTTGGAGCAGCAGAAGTCGAGTTCAAAAAGAAAACATACTCCTCAGTAATACCTTGACCACCATTAGCAAAACCGATACCGGCTTCATCTGTGAAAACTGAAGTAAAGACAGCGTCTTCACGGTTGTACAAGTTAGCATAGGTTGAATTCATCAATCCTTGCAAGTCGTTTGAAGTTTGGATCGCAACAGATTCAGTTAAAGCACCAGGTGCAAAAGGCTCGATCAAACTATCATCACAGGATACAAAAAGTGTACCTGCACAAGCGGATAATAATAAAAATACTTTTTTCATCTTCAATTTTTTTTTAGAATCTAACATCTAACGTTAACGTATAAATTCTTGGTGTTGGATACTGGTATACATCCGCATCACGATCACTTTCTGGATCGAAACCTTGCCAACGAGTAATGTTGAATAAGTTCTCACCTTGAAGTGTAATCGAAGCGTCACGAATAAATGTTTTCTCTAAGAATTTCTTAGGAACGCGGTAACCTACTTGTAAGTTACGCAAACGAATATAAGAAGCATCCCATAAGAAACGATCAGACTGATCTACGAAACCGTAGTTAGTAGCTGTCAAAGAAGGAACATCTGTATTTGTGTTCGTTGGTGTCCATGCATTTAATAAATCAGCACCTACAGTAAACTGACCTAAGTTAGATGGATCATACAAGTTGTTCAAATCGTAGTCATAACGCCATACTTTGAAAGCATAGGTGAAAGTAGCAGAAGTAAAGAAACCTTTATAGTCAAAGTCAAAACCGAAACCACCTTGAATTTGTGGCAATCTGTTTTTACCTGTAGCTCTACGGTCAGCATCAGTTGGAGTTTCAGTCAATGTACCATCGGCAGCCACAAACAACATGTTACCGTTGTCAGGGTTTACACCAGCATATTGATAAACGAAAGGCTCATCCAACATACCTCCATTTTGAGTGATATAAGCAGGAGCAGAACCGTCAAAAATTGGAGAAGTTAAACCACCAACTTCTTGCTTGTTGATACTTCCGTTACCACGTAGCGTTAATACCATTCCTTTCTCTTGGTTGTTGATTAAATCATACGCCAAGTTCAATTCGATACCAGAGTTTTTAACAAAAGTATCCGTATTCTGGACAATACTTGTTGTTCCTACATAGGGAGATACTGGTTTAGACAAGTATTGATCCGATGATTTTTTGGTGTAATAATCAAATGTTCCACGAAGACGTTTTCCTTTGAACAATTCAAAGTCAAAACCGATGTTTGAAATTGTGGTAGTTTCCCAACGTAAATCAGGATATCCAAAGTTAATTCCGAAACCTAGACCGTTGTTGTAAACGTTGTTTGCCGCAGAATACACATCAAAGAACCCTGGAGGTACTAAACCGGCAAACTCAGTACCAGCAATGATACGCTCGTTACCTACCGTACCGTAAGAACCACGGATTTTCAATGTTTTTACAAACTCTAATTTTTTCATGAAGGCTTCTTCATCGATATTCCAACGTCCACCAATTGAGTAAAATGCTTTAGAGGCATTCAAGAAACGGCTTGTTTGGTCACTACGAAGCGATAAGGCTACCCCATATTTTTTGTTGTAATCGTAGTTCAAAGAACCAAAGTATGAAATACGGTTCAAACGCAAATTAGAAGCAGAAACTTGAGGTACATAAAAGTCATTCGCCGATGTGTCTACTAAATATCCTGCCCCTGTACCTGGTACAAAAGTCTGAGGATTCAAACCACGCTGACGGAAGTTATTTGCTTCAACTCGCGCATGGTTGTACTCGATACTTCCTGCTAAATCAACAGTATGTTTTCCGAATGTTTTTGAATAATCCGCTTGCCATAATTGGTTAAAACGGAATTCACGACGCGCATTTACGTCTTCAAACCCACCAAACTGCTGACCAGCTCCTAAGAATAAGAAAGCATTGAAAGAAATCGGATGCTCAGACTGAGTAAAACGAGTCTGCAACAACTCTCCAGAAGTTCTTCCACGAACAGTTAAATCTTTTAATAATTTATAAGAATACTCGGTATTAACACTCGCACGAATTTCATCGGTTAAGTTGGTGTATGTTTTCAACTTGTCAATCAAGAACAATGGCGTGTACAATAATGTACCATCTGCTTGATACAAATCAAACAATTGCTGAGGATTTTCATAAGTAGAAGGAGATACATAAGGCGCAGAAATATAAGCACCTAATACATAGTTACGGTTTACCGCTCCTCCTCCTAAGTTTGTAGCCTCATTGTTTTTAGAGAAACCAACAAAAGAATTTACCATGTACTTAAATTTCTCATTATCGGATTTACCGTTAATGTTATTACGTACAGTAAAACGCTTTAATCCTGTTGTTTTTAACACCCCTTCTTGGTCAAAATACCCAACAGAAGTGAAAGAATTTAAGTTCTTAGAGCTGTTCTCAATATTTAAGTTGTGAGAGGTGAAAGTACCTTTTCCAAAGAACTCATTTACCCAGTTTGTATTCACATTGAAAGCTGCAATTTCAGCATCAGTAAGAGTAGCTCCCAAACCAGCACCTGCTGCTTTCTCGATAGTTAACAACTGACGAGAATCTGCATAGTCATAACGTGGTGTTTGCAATTCAGTAAAACCAACAGCCGAGGTGTAACGGAAACTTGTTTTAGCATCCCCAAAAGATCCTTTTTTAGTTTTAATTACAATTACCCCATTCGCCCCACGAGAACCATATTCCGTAATAGCAGAAGCATCTTTCAATACCTCAACAGAAGAAATATCGTTAGGGTTCAATGAACGGAAGTTATCCGCATTGGTTGGAAAACCATCGATCACATACAACGGGTCAGTGTTACCTGAAATAGTACCTTGTCCACGGATGATTACCGTTGACTTAGCACCAGGCTGTCCTGTTCCTGCTGTAATGTTCACCCCAGCTAACTGCCCTTGAAGCGTGTTCATCACGTTAGCATTAGGACGGTTTTCAATAGTCTTGTTGGTCACAGATGCCGTAGCAGCAACTGCTGTCTTTTTAGTAACCAAACGGTACCCTTGGGTGATAACTACTTCATCCAAGATTTTTGCCTCCTCCTTCAACACTACGCCGTAGTTGTTGGCAGCACCTACTTTGACTTCTTTAGAATCATACCCTTGGTACGACACTACAAGAACGTCACCTTGTTTGGCTTTGATGGAGAATTTACCATCCATGTCGGTTTGCACCCCGTTTTTGGTACCTTTAATAGTTACGTTGGCCATAGGCAATGACACCTTACCATCGGTAACTGTACCAGTAACAGTTTTCTCCTGTGCAAATGAAAACTGCATTGTAAACGCCAATAAAAGCGTAAAAATCCATTTGAACTTCGATCTCATATTAAATTTATTTGAGTTAGTTATTCCGCAAACTTCTTAATAATTTCTTAAATAAACAAATAATACTTCGGAATATTAGCGTTTACATTTGTTAAAGTTCAACGGCTTTGGTATAACTTTGTGGTTGCAACCCAATTGATAGATGCAACCTAATTCAAAAAGTTGCGTTAACTTTTAATTAATTTTAATTTAACACGATGTTAGCCAAACAATTTTCGAATTATATCTTGGAATGTGGAACCGATGAAGCAGGGAGGGGTTGCTTGGCAGGACCTGTAACCGCAGCTGCCGTTATACTGCCAACAGATTTCGTAAACTCGCTTCTAAATGACTCAAAAAAGTTAACCGAGAAACAGCGAATTACCTTAGCTCCAATCATTGAAAAAGAAGCCATCAGTTTTCATGTAGTTCATTTAGAACCCAAAATCATTGATGAAATTAATATTTTAAATGCATCTATTAAAGCCATGCAAGAAAGCATTCTTCAACTAGCGCCTCAACCAGAGTTTATTATTGTAGACGGCAACCGATTTAAACCCATAGGCGAAATTCCTTACCAAACTGTAATTAAAGGTGATGGAAAATATTTAAGTATTGCTGCGGCTTCCATTTTAGCAAAAACATATAGAGATGCATATATGGATCGAATCCATGAAGAGTATCCGATGTATCAGTGGAATAAAAACAAAGGATATCCAACCCAAGAACATCGCGAAGCTATTCGCCAATTCGGAATAACACCTTTCCATCGCAAAAGCTTTCGCCTTTTACCCGACCAGCTAACTTTGGACTTTGATTTCTAACCTACGATTTCGGCTTCAAATAATTGCGAAAAATAGCGAAGAACATGATGCTCTATCTCTCTTTCGTCTACTACTCTTTGCAATTCAACATGTAATGATGTTACTCCTTTGCCTCGAATACCACATGGAATAATATGATCAAAATAACCTAAGTCGGTATTAACATTTAAGGCAAAACCATGCATGGTTACCCAACGACTCGCACGCACCCCCATGGCACAAATTTTTCGTGCAAATGGCGTTCCTACATCGAGCCAAACTCCTGTTTCGCCGGGGCTTCGTTCACCTTTCAACCCATACTCAGCCAAAACAAGAATGATCGTTTCTTCTAGAAGTCGTAAATATTTATGTATATCGGTAAAAAAATTTTCTAAATCTAAAATCGGATACCCTACCAGTTGACCAGGACCATGATAGGTAATGTCTCCTCCTCTATTAATTTTATAAAAGGTAGCCCCTTTTGATTCAAGTTGCTTTTCATTCAATAAAAGATTGGACAAATCACCGCTCTTCCCTAAGGTATACACATGCGGATGTGACACCGTTAAAAAATAATTTTCAGTACGTTGTTCAGGATTTGTTCGTTTTTTCATTTTATTGGCCACAATGTCCACAAACAATTTTTCCTGATAATCCCACGTATCTTTATAATCGCGTATGCCTAAGTTTTGAAAATGTACTTCTTTATTCATCCCGTGAAGGTTCCTTTTATCTCACAAAGATACAAAGGAGCAAGACAATGAGCATGAATTTGCATGGGTTTATTAAATCGACAGGTCAGTTGGTAGTTTTTGAACAATAAATTATCTTTGCTCCCTTAATTTTCCATTTATGCAACTGTCCGAACAAGAGCAAATTCGCAGAGAAAAACTCAATCAATTACGCAATTTAGGTATTAACCCCTACCCGGCCCACCTTTTTCCTGTTGACCATACGTCTAAACAGGTCAAGGAATCCTTTGTAGAAGGCAAAAAAGTGGTTGTTGCGGGGCGCTTAATGAGTGTTCGTGACCAAGGAAAAGCGGCATTTGCTGAATTACAAGACAGTGAAGGACGCATTCAGTTGTACTTTAACCGGGACACCCTTTGCCCTGAGGAAGACAAAACCTTGTATACAACCGTTTTTCGAAAACTCACTGACTTAGGAGATTTTGTCGGTGTGGAAGGGGAATTGTTTTACACTAAAGTAGGGGAAAAATCAATCCTTGTTCAGCAATTTACTTTTTTAAGTAAAACACTTCGCCCCTTACCGATGCCAAAAACGGATGATCAAGGAAAAACATACGACGCCTTTACCGACCCTGAGCTTCGCTACCGAATGCGCTATGTCGATTTGGTCGTAAATCCGCAGGTGAAAGATGTTTTTGTAAAACGAACCAAGTTGTTTCAAGCCATGCGAACGTTTTTTAACGATGCAGGTTATTTGGAGGTGGAAACACCCATTTTACAATCCATTCCTGGGGGAGCTGCCGCGCGTCCTTTTATTACACACCACAACTCATTGGACATCCCTTTATACATGCGTATCGCCAATGAATTGTATTTAAAACGATTGATTGTTGGCGGTTTTGATGGCGTTTATGAATTTTCTAAAAATTTCAGAAATGAAGGAATGGATCGTACACACAATCCTGAATTTACAGCCATGGAAATTTATGTCGCTTACAAAGATTATCATTGGATGATGGAATTCACAGAGAAATTGCTGGAATACTGTGCTTTACAAGTCAATGGAATAACGCAAGCCACCTTTGGAGAACATACTGTGGATTTTAAAGCGCCTTATGCACGCATTTCGATGACTGAGGCTATTCAAAAGTTTACAGGCTTTGACATCACAGGTAAATCAGAAGATGAATTGCGTGAAGCTGCCCAATCGATGGGTATCGAAGTCAATGAGACCATGGGGAAAGGAAAGCTCATCGATGAAATTTTTGGAGCAAAATGTGAAGGCAACTTTATCCAACCCACTTTTATCACCGATTACCCCAAAGAAATGTCGCCCTTGTGTAAATCGCATCGCGATAATCCTGAATTGACCGAACGCTTTGAATTGATGGTGTGCGGCAAAGAAATCGCCAATGCATATTCTGAATTAAATGACCCTATCGACCAACGGGAACGTTTTGAAGCGCAAATGAAATTGGCCGAAAAAGGTGACGATGAAGCCATGTTTATTGATCAGGACTTTTTGCGTGCACTTGAATTTGGTATGCCTCCCACTTCTGGATTGGGTATCGGAATGGACCGCTTAATCATGTTCCTTACCAATAATGCCTCGATTCAAGAAGTATTGTTTTTTCCACAAATGCGTCCCGAAAAGAAAGCCCTTGAGCTTACCGAGGAAGAAAAAGTAATTCTACAGCTTCTCAAATCAGAAGACGGTCAACCCTTAGCCCAATTGAAAGAGCAATCGCAGTTGAGCGGTAAAAAATGGGATGCTGCCATGAAAGGATTGAGTAAATTAGGCGTGGTTAAAGTAATCGTTGATGGTGAATCAAAAACTGTTCATTTGACTTAAATCCTTGAAACCGATGGATAGTACGAAATATATTGTTATATTCGCTTTCTAAATTCTAACATTATGAAAAAAATTGTCTTTGCATTATTCGCTTTCTTGGCAGTTCAGTTGAGCATGGCTCAAGATAAACAAAACACGGTTGCATTACAACCCAAAGAAGTAGCCGCTACCGAAATAGAGGCTTTATTAAAAGTGGTTAAATTAGACGACAACTTAAAGACGAGTTTTACCCAACTTTTCATCATGCGCGCGGAACAAGTTCAAAGTGCTGCCGATGAATCGACTAAAAAAGCCATCTATGAGCGGTATGGCACTAAACTACTTTCAGGATTAAACGACGAGCAACGTCAGGCGCTGAAAGCCAACACAGAATTATATCAGAAATTGATATTCTATAAAGGATAAGAAAAGAGGTCATAAGACCTCTTTTTTTATAATGCATAATTAACGTTTAAGGCGAAGCGTAACTTAGCCTCAACGTTGCCCGCGATTAAATTTTGCCACAAAGGCACCAACAAATTACTTCCCAACGACCATTTTCCTATCCCCCATTCAAAACCAATTTTTGAAAAAAGGATGGAGCCTGCTGTTTCTTGCACCTTTTGTCCGTGTTGGAAATTATATGCATATACCTCTCCATTGAGGCCCAACTGCGGTGAAAAAGTATTTTGGTTTCGTTCCCACAAATAAAAAACCGTTCCGCCATAATTCCATTGGTTGCCAAACCGGTATCCTTTATCATTTTCTGATTTTACAGTATAATTGGCCATTAGATTTAGCCCAAAAGCGTTTTTACGAAGAGTGTATTCGGTCAAAATCAAACCATCCCAACTTCCTGTTCCCAATTGATAGCCTGGATTGATACTGCCGTTGTTGCGGATATCATAAGTTCCCGTTGGGGCTTTAACTCCCCCTCCCAAATGCCAGGTATGGGAGAAAGCAGTCGAATCTTTTTTTACACTTTGATATACCTGATACAAACCCATAACCGTTACATCGCCCAATCCAGAAATAGGTTCTGTGCCATTTACCGTTTGACGTTGATGAAAATGATAGGGCACAATGGCAGAAATTTGAATTTTTGACGTGATGGGAATTCGTGTCCACAATTGTGTAGTTTGATAATATTCATCATACCAGGGTGAATTGGAATACAATCCATCATTGGTTTTATAATGTTGGTAAAAATACCGCACTCCAATAAAATTGGAATTCAGCAACGAGGCAAATCCCATACTTCCTCCACTTGCTGAACAGCCACAGGAATCACAATCTTCAAGCGCAGCATTGGGTAATTTAAAGCTGTAAATCCAATTCGGTGAAGGCAGCGTATCTTTTGGTGAAGCCATTACAAATGTTGAAAACAGGATAAATAGAATATTTTTCATCTTAAAATTCTGCAAATCGGGGATCATTTAAATACTGATGATCGGTTAGAGTTTTTAGGAACGCAATGAGTTTGGATTTTTCTGAGGCCGTTAGCGGAATTCCAAGGGTTGTTCCATTAACCAACAACGGATCTAAGTTTGGTGTTTGTGTCACGCCCGAACTGTAGTGATCTAATACCGCTTCAAGGGTAAAAAACCGTCCATCATGCATGTAGGGCGCCGTGAATTCGATATTGCGCAAACTAGGCACTTTAAACTTATAGCGGTCTTGTTCTAATTCGGTAACACGGTAACGACCAACATCATTGATTTGAGGATTGATAGGAAGGCCATTATTTCGAAAAGAATGGTCCGTAAACAAGTCCGTTGCGTGACAGCTTGCACATTTTTGATTAAAAATTGCATACCCTTCCAACTCAATGGAGGTTAATAGGCCACCACTTTCGCCACGTCGGTAATGATCAAAACGCGAATTAGAGGAAACCATCATTGCCATAAATTGTCCCAAGGCCTTTAACATATTCTCGGCGTTTATTAATCCATCGGGAAAGGCTCTTTTGAAAAGGGTACGATACGTATTATCTTGACGCATCATATTGAGAGCAGTTTCAAAATTACCATTCATTTCTATGGGACTCGTAAAGGGAATGATGGAAAGTAAATCCAAATGATTCGTTGCGCCATCCCACATGTAAACGGATTGAAAGGCCATATT
The DNA here is from genome assembly GCA_947463515.1 of Flavobacteriaceae bacterium. GTDB lineage: Bacteria > Bacteroidota > Bacteroidia > Flavobacteriales > Flavobacteriaceae > Flavobacterium. The sequence goes on along the minus strand of CANHRI010000006.1, from coordinate 25,913 downwards.
TTGAATGGGAGGCGTGTTGCGGGTTCCTGTCAAATTATCTACTCCATGACTCACACTATGTCCGTGATGGGTAAATGCATCGGCTTGAATATGGCAAAATCCGCAAGAGACCAGACCATCAGAGGACAAACGCCCCTCATAAAACAGTTTCTTTCCTAACTCAAACCCTGCCTGTGTTGGAGGATTATTTCCATAATTATAAACCGCATCTGGAAAATTACTAGGTTTTGAAGTGGCTAAAGGAACATCAATATATTGCGCTTCCTCATTGGAAGAACAGGCCGTAAAAAGTTTAAGGACTAATAGCCCTATTATCACCTTTTTCATGGTATAAAGAAGATCAAAAAGGCGCCCGAAAAGACGAACGCCTTTGATTTATTTAGTCATTATGAACATGATCTACAGTAAACATGTTGGCGATATTGGCTGTAACAAGCGCTAAACTTGGTCCCCCCATAATGTTAGCTGCTGCGCCAGAACCTTTGGCTGCTGTCAACGAAATTTTGTTGGTGCCATCGATCAAATGCGAAACATCCGCCATGATATGCACTTGTGGCGTGATGTTGGTACGAACTAGAGCATTGGATGGTAAGTTTAAAGTTACCGTTGTATAGTTGTAATCTGTACCCGTTTGTCCCGTGTGCACTTTAAAATTTGTGTCGGTCGTTACGGTTGAGGAAGTAAAGGTACCTTCAAAATTGACAAATTTATAACCTGCACTCCATGACCACATCATGCCAGCACTTTGCGCTTGGGTTAAGAAATCTCCTTGTCCGGCTGCACCCAGATTAAACTGCTCTTGATCAACTCCAATACCAAAAGTAACTTTGGTGTAATTTCCCGCTGGAACATTAGGCAAATTAAGAAGCAATGACGCTGGTGTTAATTCATCTACAATAAAATAACTCTGACTTTTAGGATACGTAAACACGGTGCCATCATCTTTAGTAAGTTTGATGTTACTTACGATGTATTTCATTTTTGACACCTTTACTACCTCCCCATTTGTATTGGTATAAGGCGTGTTCATTGCCAAATTGGCCGTTTTATAGATATTATCGAACTCTAATTTTAAGGTCCCTTCACCCGTGATTTTGTTGTTGGTATCGTCGTCATTGGAACAAGAAGTTAGTGACAAAGCAGTAAGGGCAACCATACAAAGGGCTGCTTTTTTTAAAATATTTTTCATGATTTAATTTAAATTTAAACAATAGTCATTTGTTGATGAGTTTTATATGTAAAACACATCAAAAAGTCCAGCACAAAGCTGTAAGAATCGAAAAATGTAAATTAAACCGCTGGGGGATGAAAAACGCTAATTACAGCCGAAAACTGATATAAATTGGAATATGAAAAGATTGAATGACGATAAGCCATTTGGCAAAAAGGAGTGCTACTTTCGAGAACATTTGTTTGCAAAAATGGAAATTCCCATTCCGCTTTGACTTGGCTTTTATTGTTTTTTGAATTGGTATCTTCTTGTTCTGAAGCTTTTGCCAACTGCTTCATCAAATGACATTTACCATTACAAGACAACTTGGGTTTGGCTTTATTTTCACACAAAACAGTACGAATATAATCGTAATTCAACACGTATTCTAGCACAGGTAATACGGGGCGAAAAAGAAAAACAAATACGATTATGATTACACCAATTTTCACGCTACAAAGATACAAATTCCACACGCTAATTAAACCTAATTTATTATTTTTGGACTAAAGAAAAATGAGTTCAAATGAAAGCTTTCACAATTTTAGGACTATTCCTTTTTTTTCTACCGGTCACTGCTCAATTGCAAAAATCAGGTACACCCCAGAAATTAACTTTTGAAGAAAAAGTTACAGTCCTCTTCAACCGTTTAACCAAAGACGTTGTTTTGGAACCGGGACAAGCAGAAAAAATTAGACCCCATGTTGAAAAAATTGTTCGTGACCGTGAAGCCCGTGTTGCTGAATTAAAAGGCAAAAAAGACGATGGCCGTTTGATGACCAAAGAACAATTACAAGAACGTCGCGAGAAAAGACAAGCCGAGGAGGATGCTTTTAAAGCCGAGATGAAAAAGATTCTTTCAAAAGCTCAATACCAAAAATTTGAGGCGGGATTAAAGCGTAAACGAACACCAGAATCCGAAAATTCACTTGAAATTAAGAACTAAGTGTTCAATCTTTTGATTTTTTTTGGATTTATAGCAAAATAGTTTACCTTTGGTTATCATTTTTAGAAATTTATAGTCATGAAAAAATTACTCCTTGCTGTTGCTTTCTGTATGGTTGCGACGCTAAGCATGTCGGCTCAAGAAACAGAATTATCGCTACAAGCCAAAGCGAAAAACGATATGATTGCTTTAGCTCAAGCGGTAAATTTACCCGAAAATCAACATGAAGATTTTTTCAGACTTTTCGAAATGAAATACGAAGTATTGGACAACAAAAATCTTTCTGCTGAGCGAAAGATTGAAATGAGTCGTGTGATTGAAGCAAAGATTCGAGGCACACTATCACCACAACAAATGGCGCAGTTGGAAGCCAATCCAGAACTTTTAAACCGACTCATCGGCAAGAAAATAAAGTAAAAAAGCAAAGCTCCTTTCGGAGCTTTTTTTATTTCAATACTGTGGATACTTTGGCGACAGCTTCTACTGTTTTGTCTATATCTTCATAGGTGAGTGCATCGGTGATAAACCATGTTTCATAAGCAGACGGAGCAATGTAGATACCTTCTTGCAACATGCCATGGAAAAACGCTTTAAACCGTTCGTTATCTCCTTTTTTAGCGGTTTCAAAATCTATAACTGGAGTTTCGTCAAAGTGAACTGAAATCATCGACCCTAATCGATTAATGGTATGTGGTAGTCCTGTTTTTTGTAAAACGGATGCCATCCCCTCATGTAAATAGGCTGTTTTTTGATCAATACGATTAAAAACATCACTGTCTTCGTGTAAAGCGGTCAACATCGCCAGACCCGCAGCCATGGCTAACGGATTACCGCTTAAGGTTCCCGCTTGATACACAGGACCGACTGGGGCTAAGTAATCCATAATCTCTTCTCTTGCTGCAAAAGCCCCCACAGGAAGTCCACCTCCAATTACTTTACCAAAACAAACGATATCGGCTGCAATGGATAAACGTTCTTGTACTCCACCAGCAGCAAGTCGAAATCCGGTCATAACTTCATCAAAAATCAACAGGACACCCTGTTGTGAGCATAGTTCACGGAGTCCTTCTAGAAATCCAGGCAAAGGAGGTACACACCCCATATTTCCGGCAACGGGTTCCACAATAATGGCGGCAATTTGTTGCGGATTGGCCGCAAATAAATCAGCAACCGCAGCTAAGTTATTGTAAGGCGCCAATAAGGTATCTTTGGCGGTTCCTTGTGTGACTCCGGGACTGTTGGGAGTCCCAAATGTACTCGCACCACTACCGGCTTGAATTAAAAATGAATCCGAATGACCATGATAACAGCCTGCAAATTTGATAATCTTATCGCGTTTTGTAAACCCACGCGCTAAACGAATGGCGCTCATACAGGCTTCTGTTCCTGAATTTACAAAACGAATTTTATCAATATTGGGCACCATAGCAATGGCTAACGCCGCAATTTGAGTTTCCAATTCGGTCGGCATTCCAAAAGAGGTTCCTTTTTCAGCGCGTTCTTTGATGGCAGTGATTACAGGTTCAAAAGCATGTCCTAATATCATTGGCCCCCACGAATTGATGTAATCGATCAAACGATGGCCATCTTCGTCATACAAATAGGCTCCTTTTGCCGATTTAACAAAAATCGGAGTACCCCCTACTCCTTTGAATGCTCTTACTGGCGAGTTTACGCCTCCAGGAATTACTTTTTCGGCGGCTGCAAACAGCGCACTACTTCTTTGGTATATCATTTTAATCTATGCGTAAAATTTGACCGATGGCTAATGCGGTATCTTTTAAGTTATTTTTTGATTTTAACACCTCTACCGGAATACTATATTTCTTGGAAATAGAATACAACGTATCGCCTTTCGCCACAACATGCTGTTTTTCAGTTGTGTAATCACTTTTAATTGGGAGTGTTGCACTTGAACTAATCGTATTTGTTATTGAACTTGCTCCGAGTACTTCGACATCAAAACGCTGCAATTGGTAGCGTTCAATCAATCCAATTAACTTAGTAGGATACGCTGGATCAGTGGCATACCCTGCGGCTTTGAGACCTTTAGCCCAGCCTTTGTAATCGGCAATATCCAAACGAAATAAATTGGCATAGCGTTCCCGTGTCACAAGAAAAACCGAATGATCTTTGAAAGACTCATAGGGGTCGCTGTATTTTCGAAAGCACTCCCCTACCGCATCATCGTCATAACTTACACTCGATCCTTTCCATTCCTTATGGCATTTGATTCCAAAATGATTGTTGGCTTGAACGCTAAGAGGACCCGTTCCAGCCCCCGATTCTAAAATACCCTGCCCTAAAGTAATACTCGCAGGAATACCGTAATCGACCATTTCTTTTTTGGCAATTTCCTTATACTTTTCAATATATTCCAGCACCATCGCTGTAGTCACTTTCACGGCTGTAGTGGCCTCTAAAACTTCGGTTGTGGATTTATTCGCTTGCGAAGTAGGAGCGGGCGTAGTATCGATTTGAACCGGTCTTGAGGGTGACGGAGTTGTCGGTGAAGTGGTTGCGACGGGTCGCTTGGTTTTTCGCGGATCAGTTTTAGCTGACTGTGCTGTTGGCTTGGTCGTTCGAACGACAGGACGCGAAGAACCACAAGCGGTTAAGACTAAGAACACGACAAAAATAAAGATGAATTTATACATGAATTTGAAGCGTAATTTGATTTTTTTGTTTGAGCCTTTCATTCATCGCGGGAATACCTTGTAACCCTCCCGTGTGAATGACTAGTATATTTGCTGTCTTTGGAAAATAATCGTTTGCCAATAAATCAACTAAACCATACATCATTTTACCCGTGTAAATCGGCTCTAAAGGAACTTGATGCATTTGATTAAATTGATTGATAAAACGTATTAAATCAGGACTTGTTTTGGCGTAACCTCCAAACGTATAGCCTTGAATTAATTCCCAATTTTCCTTTTTTGCAAAATTACGAATATCTTCTCTTAAAAAATCCCCAATTAATGCAGGAAATCCTAAAATTTTTTGATGTGCAAAAGCACCCTGACTCAATCCAGAAAGTGTTCCTCCTGTCCCCACTGCACACACAATATGCGTAAATGATTCGTCTTCGGGTAAAATAATTTCTGTGCATCCCTGAATGGCTAATTCGCCGGTTCCTCCTTCGGGTAAAATGAAATAATTGGGATAACGATCGCTCCAATACGTTAAATCTGATTTTACAACACGAAAAGTCTCTCGCGATAAAAACTTCAACTCCATGCCCCATTGCTGTGCCGATTGAAGTGTAGGGCTCCATTGAGTGGTTTGTTGAAGTTCTTCGCCACGGATTATTCCTATCGCTTTAAAACCGTACTTTTTTGCAGCATATGCAGTTGCAGCGATATGATTGGAATGAGCGCCACCGAAAGTTAGCACGCCTTCAAAACCCGCTTGAAGAATGTGTTGGATATTGTATTTCAGTTTTCGCCATTTATTTCCCGAAATCTCTGGATGCAGAAGGTCTTCACGACGAATGGTCACGGAGATAGTTTCATGTAAATCGAGTTTTTGAGAAATCGCTTGCATCCTACAAAAGTACATAAAAAAAGGAGCCTTAAGGCCCCTTTGGTATTAGCGAACACGCTCGATAACGACTTTTTTACTGAGCGAATGCCCTTCTATAGTTTTTATACGAGCAATGTAGATTCCTTCAGAGAGAGAACCTGTAGCAAATTCATATTGATTTTGACTACCTAATCCTTTTTTGGTAAATACATTTTTACCAAGCATATCATAGAGGCTCACTTCGGAAAGCTCGTATTGCGTTGGATTACTGATCACCAAAAGCTGTTCTTGATTATTTTGAAGAATATCCAATCGGCCTCCGTTAAATTCGCCATTAGAAAGGGCTTGATCGGTAAACGTGATTTGATAACGATTGTTGATTACCCCAGGTTGCAAGGTGAAAGCATAGGGTTGATTTTTGATGTCATGATACAATCCTGTTTCGGCATCGTAGAGGAAAATATCTTCCGCCATATCAAAATTCACCAAATCTTTAACCATCATAGTGAACGTTGTCGAAGCATTGCATTTGAATCCAACATTGATTCGTTTGCTGATATCAAATGCCGTGGTCGCATGCACATAAGGCTCATTATCTAGGACGAGATACATGTCCATGGGCAAATTTGTCGTTGCATCGGGGGATTTCGAATCGGCACGATCAACGCCATCAATCGCATTAGGTAAAAAGCATAAGGCGACTTGTCGCACAGCATTTCCTCCCAAGGAAGTATTCACGGTAAAATGAGGTGTAGGTTGGGCACTCAACTGTGTATAATCAATACCGGCAACATTGGGAATATTTCCAAAATTGGAAACTCCTACAGAATTAGATTCATTGTTCAAGCGTTCAAATTGTGAGAAATTGGCGGCACCTTCTTTAACAAATACTCGGTGTGAATTACGCATAATGACCGAACCATTTGTTACACCACGCACCATGAAACCTTGTCCTATAGGAGAAAAGCGACGCTGATAAACATTGTTGGGAGAACTGAAAACAGATCCTTGGTTACCTCCTAAATCATAGGTATAAAATGTAGCTGGGGTATACACACTTGTGGTACCGTTGTAAACGCCATAACCTCCTCGGTAGTCAACGATATTATGAGAATTGACCGTTTTATCGTGTTCCCAAAACAAAGCAGTGCCATCTATTGAAGAATTGGCAGGATCGTTCAAAAATAAATTGAGGTCAATCGTAGACGGATAGGGGTTACCCATGAGTGTTGAAGCTCCATTTCCAACATTGATTACTATAGTTCCATCATTGGGCTTACCCCTAAAATCATAACGCTGGGCATTCCCTGGATTATTTACAACGGATTCTCCTGGGTTGGTAGCATCGGACCCTGAAACCCCTTTCATGGTAAAGCCTTCTCCGGGGGCAATATTGGCTGTAGCTGCAGATTGTACCCATTGCGAATAGTTTGTTGACGACAAAAAACGCCAAATCCAATAGGTTGCAATGGTCAGAGAACCCGCAGATGATGCCCCATTATATGTTGCAGAAGACAAGGTAGCTGGGGTAGTGGTTATTAATGAAATTGGAGTACCTAACATACTTACGCCAAAATTTTCATTACCCGAACCAGCTGAAGCATTACCTACAGGAGCACACCAATAATTGTAGGCAAAAGCATTACTCGTACCTTCTTGAAACACCGATAATCGGCCCAAACCTCTGTTGGTTGAAGACCCGGAAGTTCCTTGGAGAAATTGGGCTTCATTTCGTAAGTATAATAAGCTATTGGCACCATTGAGCTCCAAATTACCACGCGCAAACAACAAAGCACCTTTGTTGAAAACATAGCTATTATTAGATACATACAATTGTGCGCTAACATAGGTCGCAGACGACACTAAAAAAACAAATAATAGTACTATTTTTTTCATATTCAAAAAGTTTATGCTGTAAATGTAAGAATATACTCCTTATAATCGACGTAAATATCAAAAAAATCGATGAAATGCATGTTTTTGAATAAAAAACTTGTTTTCCTCACCATTCCTTGTGTAACTTCGATTTCAAATTTAACAAATTAAGGATTGAAAATGAACGTTTTATCAGTATATATTAATCTCATGATAAATAAAAGAAAAAAAAGAGATGCCATTGTAAAACTAACTCAGTTTAGTTGCACTTAAATTTTTAATAATAATTTTTTTTTAATAGCAAACTTTTAAATGTTTAAAAAAGATTTATTTATTATTTGTTTATCAACATTTTACCAAAAGAGCAGGTATTTAAAAATGTGATATTTGTGCGAAAATACACAGTTATTGCATTTCAACTGAAAATCTAACAGTTAATCGACTTTATCATTCAATCCCATTTTTTTGTAGAAAATTTGTAATCGTTTAAGCACAAAAAACAAAAAGTATGAAACAAATTTACAATTGCTTATTAATTTTTACACTTTTGAGTTTTTCTCACTTTGTGGGTGCGCAGGATAATTGTGGAAATGCATTACCAATAACTATAAATGGTAGTTGTCTAAGTGGTTCAGTGTCCAATATTGCTGACGACACTCCAGCAATTAGTACTTGTGGGGGGACTTTGACATTCAGAAGGGATCGTTGGTATACTTTTACAATTACAGGAGGACCAACAGCAGTAACTATCGTTGGTGTTACCTCTAATCAAAATTTGATGCTTCAACTAATTGGTTCAACTTCTTCATGTGCTGGACTAACTACTATTACTTGTGCCAATGCAAATACTACAACCAATTCAGCCCAAACAGAGACAATAACATCGGCTCCACTTCCCAATGGGATTTATTATATAAAAGTAGTCAATGTAGGGAACAACAATAATATGAATTTGAGCTCTTTATGTGTATCAACTACTCCGCCTTCTAACAATAGTTGTGCTTCAGCAACATCACTCCCATGTGGCACAACTAATTTGAATGGTACTAATATCGGAACCAATGGTTTGACAAATCATAACACCGGATGTACAATGAGTAATCGTGGCGTATGGTATACCTTTGTTGGAGATGGCCAAGCTACTACTATAACCTCAACTGCGAATAGTGGTTATGATCATGAAATGGCAATCGCTAGCGGCTCTTGTGGAAGTTTAACCAACATTACTTGTCAAGATGTTGGATCAGCAGGAGGTACTGAAACATTTTCATTTAACACCGTTTTAGGTACAAATTATTACGTATACATAGCGCATTGGGACTCATCCAGCATTGCAACTGGCGGATTTACTATATCTAGAACTTGCTCTGCACCTCCAGCCAATGATAATTGTAGTGGAGCAATTACGCTAACCCCTACAACGAATTGTACTTACACAACTTACTCAACCCTTGGCGCTACAAATTCGGTTGGACCACCAGGACCTGGCTGTGCAAGTTATGCAGGAGGAGATGTTTGGTTTCGCGTAACCGTACCCGCGTCAGGTATTTTGAATATTGACACCCAAACAGGAGTTATGACCGACAGTGGAATGGCGGTGTACTCAGGAACGTGTGGATCGTTAAGTTTAATTACCTGTGATGACGATTCTAGTGCAAATGGACTCATGTCAAGCATCAATCTGACAGGGTTGACCCCTGGAATTACTCTTTTTATTCGCTTATGGGCTTTTGGAAACTTTAACCCAGGTACTTTTGGCATCTGTGTGACCACCCCTGGCCCACCAGTTAATGATAGTTGTGCTACGGCCATAGCTTTAAATACAAATCCTACATCTGTATGTACACTATCCTCAAATGGCACTACAACCTTAGCAACACTTTCTTCTGCTGGTTGTGCAGGGAATGCCGATGATGATGTTTGGTATACCTTTGAAGCTTATGAACCTTCCCACACGATAACGGTAACCCCGGGGACTTTAGCCAATGCCGTTCTTCAAGTGTATAGTGGCTCATGTTTAGGGCTAACCTCTTTAGCTTGTATAAACGCCACTACGGGAAGCTTAACTGAAACAACAACACTTACAGGTCTTACTGTAGGGGCTACCTATTACATTCGTGTCTATAGTTTTGCTAATGGCATTGGCCAAGGCACCTTCAATATTTGCGTAACAACAACTTGTTCTCCTGGAACAGGAGTTGGAACAGTCTCTACGGGCTGTCCTACTAATGTAACAGGAGGATTAGGGTTAAGTGGGTTAGATCCAGCGCCTATCACATCCTGTGGAACTTCAACGTGCACTACTTTGGAGGCTACCTATAAAAACTTAGGAGATACCTCTTCGTATACTGTAGAATCTATTCCTTACGCTCCCCCCTATCAATTTGGATGTTTAGCCAATTCGGTGAGTGTTAACGTGGATGATGTTTGGTCTGGTTTGGTATCTATACCTTTCAACTTCTGCTACTATGGAAACACCTATAACCAAATGTTGATTGGATCTAATGGGGTTGTTTCGTTTAATACCACCAACAATACCCCTGGTGGCTATAACAATTGGGCTTTTAGCAACAACTTACCCAGTGCTTCTTTGTTTCTAAACACCATTTTTGGTGCCTATCACGATATCGACCCAAGTATAGGTGGTGAAGTAGGTTGGGAATTAGTAACTATGCCTTCCGGATGTCGCGCCATGGTTATCGGATGGAACGAGGTACCGATGTTCTCGGCAACTTGTAATAACTTGATGTACACCGGAATGATTATTTTGTATGAAAACACCAATATTATTGAAGTGTATATTAAAGAAAAACGCGTATGTGCTTCTTGGAATAGCGGAAATGCGGTTATTGGTATTCAAAATAATACTGGAACTGTGGGAACTGCTGCCCCCAATCGTAACTCATTAGATCCCGATTGGACCACTACCAACGAAGCGTGGCGTTTTATGCCTGCTGGACCTTCGATTACCACCATCACTTGGTTTGAAGGCGTGGGTACTTCTGGCCCCGTAGTAGGCACATCGCCAACCCTTAATGTCTGTCCAAACCAAACCACTACCTATACCGCTCGTATTCGATATACTTTCTGTAATGGGGTGATCATGGATGTTACCGACGATACAACCATTACCGTTAACAGTCGAAAAATATGGAATGGCTCAATTGACAACGATTGGAACAAAACCAACAACTGGACTCCCAACACCAGTATCCCTAACAATACGGATTGTGTAATTATACCGATTACTGCTAATAATCCTATCGTTTCGGGCAGTTCATACCATGCCTTTGCTGGGAACTTGATCGTGCAAACAGGCGCTACCTTAACCGTAAATGCATCCAACACAATTACTGTTACCGATTGGGTAAATGTTGAAACAGGAGCTCAATTTAACCTATTTAACAACTCAAGTCTGGTTCAAATCAATAACGTAGCCAATACAGGATCCATCAACTACACCCGTAATGCAAGTATACGTCGTCAAGACTATGTGTATTGGTCATCACCGGTGGCTGGTTTTAACACCAGTAACATTGGAGCGCCTACCACCTCTGGATTAATTTGGCGTTGGAATCCAACCATTACCAATACAAACGGTGGGCAAGGTAACTGGGAAATGGCTGTAGGCAACACAATGACTGCTGGTAGAGGATACATTGTTCGCGGTCCTGATTCATTTGGTAATGTAACACCACAAACACTGGTTAACACATTCAGAGGCGTTCCGAATAATGGAAATATTACCACAGTTGTTTCACGCGGGTCTAATACAAATACCGCGTACCAATCGGGATTAAATGGCACTGAAATAACTAATTATAGTGACAACTGGAATCTGATTGGAAACCCCTACCCTTCAGCGATACGCGCGAGTCAGTTTTTGTTCAATAACCGAACAAAAATCATGGGGAACATCAAAATTTGGACCCATGGCACTTTACCATCTCAAATAGCGAGTCCGTTTTACAATTCGTACATATACAATTATAATCCTAGTGATTACTTGACCTATAACTTCACCGGTACGTCTTGCTGTCCAGCAGCCTCTGATGATTATTTTGTAGGCGCGGGACAAGGGTTCTTTGTTCAAATGATTGATGGCCCAACAACTACCGATATCGTAGCTTTCAACAATGGTTTACGAAGCAACTCTTTTGACAACACCAACTTCTACCGCAGTAGTGATTATATCATCGAACCACCAGTAAATGTTGACCTTGAACGCCACCGCTTCTGGCTCGACATTGTAAATAGCAGCCGACAATCAGATCGCACATTGGTAGGTTACGTACAAAGCGCAAGCAACGGAAAAGATAACTTCTTTGACAGCAACACAGCGATTTTAGGATCCATGAGTATTTTTTCACTTATCGATACCGAAAAATTCCAAATTCAAGGACGGGCTTTACCTTTCAACCCGATGGATGAAGTTCCCGTAGGTTTCCATGCTCCTGCCACAGGACAATACCATATTGCTTTGGCCGCCGTCGATGGAATGTTTAACGATCAAGATATTTTTATCCGTGATAAAGATTTGAACATTGTACATAATTTAAAAGTAAGTCCATATCGCTTTACAACTTCGGCTGGAACACGCTTGAATCGCTTTATCATCATTTACAACAATGGACTGAAACAATCCATTGAGGCTGAAGATGAAGTGACTGTCGTTACACAAGAAACCATACAAGTAAGTTCTGCCCGCGAAGTAATTGCCTCAGTCACGGTTTTGGATATGTTGGGTCGCGTTATTGGTCAATATGATCAAATCAATGCTTCACAATTTGAAGTACCCCATTTAACACGCAACCAAACCCCATTATTGGTGCAAACCCGATTGGCTAATGGAATAATTACTGCTACCAAGATTATTTTTTAAAAATAAGAGATAAATAAAAATAACGACCTTCGCTTGAGATAGTGAGGGTCGTTTTCGTTTGCATAAGCCTCTCGTTCAAAGGAGATAGCTCGATACGCCGCCATACGGTCGCGCAATAGCATCCAACGCACTAAAAATTCAAGAACATACCAAACATAAAAAAACACCACGAGCAATTCGCGTTGTTGGTGGATATGAATACGCTCGTGAGAAAGCAAATGCGGATCCATCAGGGCTTCTTTTGATCGTACGATGACAAAAGGAAAAATCGTAATGGCCCGAAATCCAACAGGCGTTAAATATTTGGCAACGATGACTTTCATTCCTGCAAAGTTGTTAATTTTGTACGTATGAATGACGCACTCCACCCGAATAATCTTAAAGAAGGCGAAGATTTTTATCTGAGTCCCGAAGGATTTCGTGTTTTTACCGAACGCTATCATTTAAAGCGCGGGTATTGTTGCAAATCGGGTTGCCGTCATTGCCCCTTTGGTTTTGATAAAAGCACGGGCGACATTCGACAAAACAAACAAACCAACAAACCAAGACATTAAGTTAATGACCTTTCACGAACAAATACTCGAGGGAATCCCAAAGGTTTTACCCCAACCAAAACCGTATGATCCTGCTATCAATCATGCGCCCAAACGCAAAGAAATTCTAAACGACGAAGAGAAAAAGTTGGCGCTACAAAATGCCTTGCGCTATTTTGAACCGCAGCAACATGCCGAACTCATTCCTGAATTCAAGCAAGAATTGGAAACCTACGGTCGTATTTACATGTACCGCCTACGCCCCGATTACCGCATGTATGCCCGACCCATTTCGGAATACCCAAGCAAAAGCGAACAAGCCAAAGCCATCATGCTCATGATTCAAAACAACTTGGATTATGCCGTGGCGCAACACCCCCATGAATTAATTACCTACGGGGGTAACGGAGCCGTGTTTCAAAACTGGGCCCAATACCGCCTAACCATGCAATATTTGGCCGAAATGACCGATGAACAAACGCTCGTCATGTATTCGGGCCACCCTATGGGACTCTTCCCCTCGCACAAAGATGCCCCGCGCGTAGTGGTGACCAACGGCATGATGATCCCGAACTACTCCAAACCCGATGATTGGGAAAAATTCAATGCCTTGGGCGTTACCCAATACGGGCAAATGACCGCAGGAAGTTATATGTACATCGGACCCCAAGGTATCGTGCATGGCACCACCATCACTGTACTCAACGGTTTTCGAAAAATCAAAAAGAGTCCGAGCGGCAACCTTTTTGTCACCTCAGGTCTCGGCGGCATGAGCGGTGCACAACCCAAAGCGGGCACCATTGCTGGTTGTATAACGGTTTGTGCCGAGGTCAACCCCAAAATCACCCGTATCCGTCACGAACAAGGATGGATTCATGAGATTATTGAAAATATTGACGCACTCGTCACTCGCGTGCGGAAAGCCCAAGAAACCAAAGAAGCGGTATCTATCGCTTACCTCGGGAATATTGTAGACGTATGGGAACGTTTTGATGAAGAAAACCTGCATATCGACTTGGGTTCCGACCAAACCTCGCTGCACAATCCGTGGGCGGGCGGCTATTATCCGATGGGGTACAGTTTTGAGGAATCCAACGATTTGATGGCCAACCATCCTGAAAAGTTCCGCGAGGAAGTCCAAAAAACCCTGCGTCGTCATGCCGCAGCCATCAACAAACATACCGCCAAAGGCACCTATTTCTTTGATTACGGCAACGCCTTCTTACTCGAAGCGTCTCGCGCTGGGGCCGATGTGATGAACGACCATCCTACGTTGGGCCGCGAATTTAAATTCCCAAGCTACGTTCAAGACATTATGGGACCGATGTGTTTTGATTATGGATTTGGCCCCTTCCGATGGGTGTGTGCCTCGGGTGATCCCGAAGATTTGAAGAAAACCGACGCGATTGCTTGTGGAGTTTTAGAAAAAATAATGGAAACCGCTCCTGAGGAAATTCGCCAACAAATGGCCGATAACATCCAATGGATCAAAGGCGCCCAAGAAAATAAATTAGTGGTAGGTTCGCAAGCCCGCATCCTTTATGCCGATGCGGAAGGGCGTATGAAAATTGCCGAAGCCTTTAACCAAGCGATTGCTCGTGGCGAAATCGGTTACGTGATTTTAGGCCGCGATCACCACGATGTTTCGGGAACGGATTCCCCCTATCGCGAAACCTCCAACATCTATGACGGTTCTCGTTTTACCTCGGATATGGCGATTCACAACGTAATTGGCGATAGTTTCCGTGGGGCAACATGGGTGTCGATTCACAACGGTGGTGGTGTTGGTTGGGGCGAAGTGATGAACGGTGGCTTTGGTATGGTTCTTGATGGTTCTGCCGATAGCGATAGACGCCTGAAATCCATGCTGTTCTGGGACGTGAACAACGGAATTTCCCGTCGCAGTTGGGCCCGCAATGAAGGTGCTATTTTTGCCATCAAACGGGCCATGGAAGTGGAACCTTTGTTGAAAGTAACCCTTCCCCATTTGGTAGACGAAACCTTGTTGTAGCCGATTTCCACTCCGAAAGAAGCTGCACTATAAATACCAATTGTTATGAAAAAACTATTTTTACTCACCGCAGTTTTGGCGTTATGCTTAACGTCCTGTAGTACGATTCGTGTGAATGCTGACTATGACAAAGATGTCACATTTAGTCAGTACAAGACCTATGCCTATCAAAAAGCGGCCATTGACAAAGCGGCCATTTCGGACTTGGATAAGCGGCGTATTTTACGATCGATTGACGAAGTGATGGCTACCAAAGGCTTTACCAAAAGTGAGACGCCCGACTTAATTGTTTCCATTTTCACCCAAGAAAAAGAGCAAGTCGATGTCATCCAATCACCCATGTGGGGTTGGGGTTGGGGTTGGGGCTGGGGTTGGAGTCCTTGGGCTTGGGGTGGCTTCAATTCGGTGTACCAATATGTGGAAGGTAAACTGACCATTGATTTCCGTGATGCCAAAACGAAAGAACTGATTTGGCAAGGTGTGGGCGAAGGCGAGCTCACCCAGCGTATGGAGAAAAAGGATGCGAACATCAAGGAATTTGTAACCAAGATTCTCGAACATTATCCTCCTATATTGAAAGAATAAAGTATACAAGCGTATAATTCGAACCGGAACAAGGGAAACTTTGCTCCGGTTTTTTTTGTACTTTTAAGAACCAATACCTAGCCATGATTAAACGACTTCAATCGACTTTTGCCCTACTCCTTTGTCTCAGCTCCTTTTTGGGGTGTACTTCAAAAAAAGAAACCCCACCCGAAGCGGGTGTCATCCTTACCTTTGACGATGCCTATGTAAACGAATGGTACCGCGCCAACCAAGTTTTGAAAAAATACCACTGGAAAGCCACCTTCAATGTGTGCCGCATCGACTCGATTGGCGAACCTCAACAGCGGATGTTACAACAACTCCAAAACGAAGGACACGAGATCGCCGGACATGGGTACCACCACTATAATGCGGTAAAGTTTGTCGAACAAAACGGGATGAAAGCCTACCTCCAGCAAGAAATTGACCCCATGATGGCCGCGATGAAACGCCGTAAGTTCAACGTAACCACCTTCACTTATCCCTATGGCGAACGCAGCGATGCTTTGGACTCGACGCTCACCAAACGGTTCCACATCATCCGTGGACGCGCCTTTTGCGAGAACCAACCCGAGAAGGAAGGCTGCTACTTTCGGGGCACGAAGTTTATGTATGCCTTTGACATCGACAAGAGCCACAAGCACTTCAGTTACCACTACTTGCTCGAACTCCTTGACTACGCCAAGAAAAACAACAAAATCCTAGTGCTGTGCGCCCACAACGTTGTCGACAACGTGACAGGCAACTACCAAACCCAACTCGAAACCCTTGAGTTTGTGTGCAATTATATGAAACTAAACAAGATGAAGTTTTACACGTTGCGGGATATGGAGAGGTATATTAAATAGTTTCAGGTTTAAAGTTTCAGGATTCAGGATTCAGGATTCAGGTTCTGGGCGTGAAGAAAGGAATGGGATTTCTCCTATCGTTGAAAGGACGTTTAAAGACGCTGAGCTCCCGAGCTCCTGAGCCATCCAAAACCTCAATTTACTCCGAATAACTTTAGACTTGATCCCGAAATTTCGGGAGAAACCTGAAACAAAAAACAAATTCCCGTGAACCATCATTTCTAATCGCCCTCGGGATTGTAAAAATATACTTTAGCTGTTGCTTAAAAAAACTTGTCATTAGCACAGCTACTGAGACTGAGACTGAGACTGAGACTGCGACTGCGACTGAAACTGCGACTGCGACTGCGACTGCGACTGCGACAGAAAACTACAAAAGAAACTAATAACGTAATAATTCCTCCATCTTCGCCCGTACCTTCTCCGCATTCGGGATCATGGTTTGTTCCAGCGTGCTGTTCAACGGGATCGCAGGTAGGTTTTCGGAACCGATGACCATCACAGGCGCATCCAAGTCGCGGAAACATTCTTCTTGAATACGACCCGCCAAGCTGCGCGCAAACGAGTTGTTCACTGGCTCTTCGGTCACGACCAAACATTTCTTGGCTTTGCGAACCGATTTGAATATCGTTTCTTCATCCAACGGGTATAAGGTGCGCAAGTCGACAATTTCCACCTGCGACGCCATGCCTGCTGAAGCATTCAGCGCCCAATGTACGCCCATACCGTACGTAATCACCGTAAGGGTTTCTTGGGTTTCTTGGGGCCATATTTCTTGTACGACATTCGCTTTTCCAAATGGCAATAGGTAGTCTTCAGACGGTTCGTTTACGCGTGCCATATCCGTGCCTTTCACCTTACTCCAGTACAAGCCTTTGTGTTCCAAAATCACGACCGGATTCGGGTCGTAATAGGCCGCTTTTAGCAAGCCCTTCAGGTCGGCACCATTACTCGGATAGGCAATCTTAATCCCGCGAATATTCGTCAACACACTCTCCACCGACGAGGAGTGATAGGGTCCGCCACTGCCATACGCTCCAATCGGAACGCGCAAGATCATACTCACGGGCCATTTCCCGTTGGTTAAGTAATTGGAACGACTAACCTCGGTAAACAATTGGTTCAAGCCTGGCCAAATATAATCAGCAAACTGTACTTCAACGATGGGCTTTAACCCTACCGCCGACATTCCCACCGTAGATCCTACAATAAAGGCTTCTTGAATGGGGGTATTGAATACGCGGTTGTCGCCAAATTTCTGGGCCAAGGTGGCTGCCTCACGGAAAACCCCTCCCAATCGTCCGCCTACGTCTTGACCGTAAAGCAAACATTCGGGATGTTTCTTCATGAGTTCTTCGACCGCAAATAAGGCGCAATCGACCATGACGACTTTATCTTCGCGTTGGGGGGAGCGCTCCCCGACTTCTTCCGTAACGGGTGTTGGAGCAAAATCATGTGTAAATAAATCTTCAGGACGCGGATCTTCTGCGGCCATCGCCTTTTCATAATCAGCTTCCACTTGTTGCAGCACGGTGGCTTCAATCGCTTGTAATTCACTTGATGTGAATCCGGCTTCTAGCATTTGCTGCCACAAAACGGGATACGGATCGCGCGAACGGGCTTCGTCCAAATCGTCACGGTACCATTCCATTCGTACACCAGAAGTGTGGTGGTTAAGCAACGGTACTTTGGCGTGTACCAAAAACGGACGGCGTTCGGTACGTATCGTCTGGATCACCTGTTCCAGTGCGGTATAACTTTCTATAAAGTTGGCCCCATCAATACTAATGGCTTCCAAACCATGGAATCCTTTGGCATACTCAAAGGCATTTTGGGCACGGGTTTCTTTAGCATTCGCCGAAATATCCCAGCCGTTATCTTGTACCAAATACAGTATCGGCAATTGCTTTAAGGCCGCCATTTGAAACGCCTCAGCAATTTCACCCTCGGTAACCGACGCATCGCCGAGCGAACAAACGACCAGCCCCCTAGCCCCCAATGGGGGAATCTCGCCTTCGAATCCTACCCCTTCAGTCGTTGAAGGATAATTTTCTTTGTACCAAAATCCCATGGCCGCCCCCGTTGCGGGAATCGCTTGCATCCCTGTCGCAGACGACTGGTGCGGAATCTTGGGTTTGTCGACATCGCGCAAACTCGGGTGGCAATAGTAGGTGCGTCCCCCCGAAAACGGATCGTCACGCTTCGCCAACAATTGCAACATCAAATCATACGGCTGCATCCCGATTCCCAACAACATGGCGTCGTCACGGTAATAAGGAAACGCATAATCTTGGGGTCCCAATTGCATGGCTACCGCAATCTGTATCGCTTCATGACCGCGTGAGGTGGCGTGTACGTATTTGGAAACGGTTTTAAAATTCGCTTCGTACCATTCGGCCATTGTTTTGGCGGTCACTAAGGTCGTAAACGCTTTTTCAAGTATTTTTTTATCTAACATATCCATGGGGTGCGTCAAACGCAAATTATTGAGCGGGCACAATCCATCCAAACGGATCGGCTTCTTGTTGTACTTTCATCGCATTCAAGGTATCGTTGACCATGTGCGAAACGGGATTGGCTTCTGGCAAGGTCAACGTGAAATCGTTATTCCCTATAGCTTCCACCATCGCGATGCCTACTGCTGTTCCGGTTCCGAAGGCTTCTTCGAGGAGTCCGGCTGCATGGGCTGCTTTGATTTCATCCATCGTAATCGGACGCTCGGTCACTTCATACCCTTTGTGACGTAACAAATCGATTACACTCATGCGGGTAATTCCGTTGAGAATAGAACCACTCAAACTCGGCGTGATGAATTTCCCATCCACTTTAAAGAAGATGTTCATGGTCCCCACTTCTTGGATATAATTGAAATCGTGGGCATCCAACCATAAAACTTGGTCGTAGCCTTGGGCTTTGGCATATTCGGTGGGGCGAATGGCTGCAGCGTAGTTCCCTGCTGCTTTCGCTTCTCCAGTTCCCCCGTTAACGGCACGTACGTATTTTTTCTCCG
The DNA here is from genome assembly GCA_947463515.1 of Flavobacteriaceae bacterium. Lineage (GTDB taxonomy): Bacteria > Bacteroidota > Bacteroidia > Flavobacteriales > Flavobacteriaceae > Flavobacterium. Next base: position 6,491 of record CANHRI010000006.1, on the reverse strand, counting down.
CGTACAATTTGATTTTACGACTGAAAAAGGGTCCGGCCGGCGAAGCCATGATGATAAATTTATACGAAGTCGCGGCACGCATTCCGATAAAGGCCTCATCAGCATACATAAACGGACGCAAGTACAACGCACTTCCTTCTTGGGTTGGAATCCATTCTTTTTCAATAGCCACAAATTGCTTCAAGGCCTCCACGAACAAGTCCACAGGAAATGCGGGCATGCCCATACGATCGGCACTGTGGTTTAAGCGCTTGGCATTTTCTTCGGGGCGAAACAATAAGGGGGTTCCGTCTTGTCCAAGGGTGGCTTTCATTCCTTCAAAAATCGCCTGACCGTAATGCAAAGCCATGGCAGCAGGGTGCGTCGGAATCAAAGCGAGGGGTTCGATACGCGGGTTGTGCCACGCGCCATTTTCATAGTCACAGATAAACATATGGTCGCTAAATCGCGTTCCCATAACAATGTTGTGAAAATCCACACTGGCCGCTTGCGACTGCGCTACTTTCGTAATTTTTATTTCTTGCGTCATTGGTATCATTCTTATTATTTAGTAGGTTGTATTGGTGTCAAATTGTTCGAGGTAATCGCCCACCTTACGCAGGAACGAGCCCCCGAGGAAGCCATCCACCACACGGTGGTCAAACGATAATGAAAGGAACATCATACTGCGAATGGCAATCTCATCCCCTTTATCGGTGGTAATCACCTCGGGACGTTTTTTGATGATGCCAAAGGCTAAAATGGCCACTTCGGGTTGGTTTATAATGGGTGTTCCCATCAAACTCCCAAACGTACCCACATTAGAAATGGTGAAGGTACTCCCTTGAATTTGTTCGGGTTTTAAGGTATTGGTGCGCGCACTTTCGGCGAGTTGATTCACATCAGAAGCTAAGGCAGCTAAATCTTTGGTATCGGCATTGCGCACTACGGGCACAATCAAATTCCCCGTTGGTAAAGCGGTCGCCATCCCGATGTTGATGTCTTTGCGGACATAAATTTTGGTATCTTCTACAGCCACATTAATCAACGGATATGCTTGAATTGCTTTGGCAACAGCCTCAACAAAAAGCGGCGTGAAGGTAAGCTTCTGCCCCGTTTTGGCTTGAAAGGCCTCTTTGTGGTTATTGCGCCACGCCACGAGATCGGTCACATCCACTTCGAGATAGGACGTAACGTGGGGTGAGGTTTGTTTTGAATACACCATATGATCGGCAATCATCTTGCGCATACGGTCCATTTCGATGATATAATCTTTCCCTTCGGTATAATTGATTTTGGGTTTGGGATAAGAAGACGTCGGTGGGTTTTGAACCACGGGTTTGCTTTGCACTGGGTATTTTCGGTTTTTCAAATACTGGTACACATCGCTTTTTTGCAAACGACCGTCAGCCCCTGAGCCCGGGATCAACTGCAATTCTTCTATCGATAGGTTTTCTTTTTGTGCTATGCTAATGATGAGCGGCGACAAAAAGGTGGTGCCACCCTGACGCAATTGCGCCACAGATGAAGGTGCGGCGGAGGCATAGGGCGAACTCGGTTCTGCTACTTGTGCGGACTGCTGCGTCTGAGACTGTGACTGTGACTGCGACCTGCCTTGATCGGCAGGCAGTCCCGAAGTCTCGGGAGTAACTGAAGACTGAGACTGAGACTCCCCTTCAGACGCTTCAATCAACGCCATCACGGTTCCCACGGGTACCACATCGTTTTTTTGGAAACGAATTTCTTTAATAATTCCCGAAACGGGTGATGGCACCTCGCTGTCTACTTTGTCGGTGGCGACTTCCAAAAGGGTCTCTTCGGCCGCGATAAAGTCCCCGACATTTTTCAACCAGCTAATTACCGTCGCTTCAGCAATACTCTCCCCCAATTTGGGCATTTTAAACTCTATAATCATTGCTATTCTATTCAGTTGCATGAACAGTAGCAGTATTCACTGAACACTGCTACTGCGACTGCTTACTTTTTTTTAAATTCTTGTAAGGTGGCATAAAACGCTTCTTGTGTGGGTCGGTCTTTGGGGATTTCCCGTAAAGGTTCGACCACCTGTAGCGTTTCATAACATTCTTGGGGCAATTGTTGGTACAATTGGGTCCCTTTGGTTTTCCAGGCGATCATGTCGTCGGAAACGTCTTTGATGATCTCGGCCGGATTTCCCACGACCATTTTTCGGTTGGGAATTTGCATTCCGGCTTTCACAAACGCCAACGCGCCAATGATGCATTCGTCGCCGACATTCACATCATCCATCAATACGGCATTCATTCCGATGAGGCAGTTGGCCCCAACATTCGCGCCATGAATAATCGCACCATGCCCGATATGAGCCCCCGCTTTTAAAACCATCGTCTTTCCCGGAAACATGTGCAGCGTGCAGTTTTCTTGCACGTTACATCCGTCTTCGATGATGATTTCGCCCCAATCCCCACGGATGGCAGCACCGGGTCCGACATACACGTTTTTCCCAATAATCACATTCCCCGTAACCGAAGCCTGCGGGTGGATAAAGCTACTCTCGTGAATGACTGGAATGAATCCTTTGAATGCGTAAATCATTTTTTTTAGATTAAAGAATAAAGACCATTGCATTGCAAGAAAAAAGAAATCTTAGTATCGCAACCACTTTGTTCTTTCAGCGAAGCGGTCTTTGCTCTTGCAGCGAAGCGGTCTTGCTTCTATTTAAACTTTTCCAGTTTTTGTTTCGTAAAATCACTCAGCACCAAACGGCCGCTGATGGCTGCGCGTTCGGCGAGTAAGGTATCCCAATCGTCGGTGCCGCGCCAGAAGACTTTCTTCATTTCGAGCATGGCTTCGGGATTGTAGGTGCATAGGTGTTGTGCAAAAGCCCATACCGCAGCATCCAACTCTTCTAACGACGGGAATACTTGTGCAAATAATCCTTTTTCGCGGGCCCAAGACGCTTCATAAAACGTATTGGCATCTATAGCAATCTGCGACGTTGCGGAAACACCCATTTTGCGTTCAATGGCGGGCGACACCACAAAGGGTCCAATCCCTACATTGAGTTCGCTCAACTTAATCGCGGCAAACTGGGTCGCCATACAATAATCGGTTGCTGCAGCAATACCCACGCCACCGCCTACGGTTTTTCCTTGAATACGTCCGATGATGAACTTCGGACATTTGCGCATGGCATTGATCACGTTGGCAAAGCCAGAGAAAAATACTTTTCCAGTGGCGGCATCGTTGATGGCGATGAGTTCCTTGAAACTTGCCCCCGCACAAAACGTACGGTCGCCGCCGCTTTGCAGGATGATGACTTTGACGTCGTCGCGTAGTCCTACTTCGGTAATCGTTTGTGCCAATTCGGCTAAAACCGCCCCAGGCAGTGAATTTTGCTCCGGATGAAAAAACTCAATAGTCGCGATATTTTCTTGTATGTGGTGTTTTACGTAAGGTTCCATTTCTTTCAGTGTTCAGTGATAAGTATTCTGTATTCAGTTAATAGCATCTATCTTCTTGCTTCGCTAAAGCATTAGCCCCGATAGAGCCGATATCCTCGTAGCGGAGCGGAGAGATAAAGGCGAAAGCGGGAAATAGCTCCTCATTCTTACAGTACATCAAACTGTTCAAAATGGTGGTTCAAATGTTTGCGTTCGAGCAAATAACTCTCGTAGCGGTTCAGATGACCAAAGACCATATTTTTCATCACAGCTTCGGGATTTTGCTTGAAGAAGCTTACATAGGCCTCGCGCGCTTCCCATAATTTGGCTTTTGCGGTAGCGAGATCTGGATGGATCAAGTCTTCCAACTCGCCTTTCTTCATCGTAGGGAACGCGGTTCCTTTCGGGAAGGGCTCATAGTTGTATAACGAATGGTGGACTTTATCCAAAATCTTCTCGGGGGTGGCAATCTCGAAATCTTGCTTTTCGCCCGACATGATGCGGTAGCCTTCTTCCAAATGTTCGATCAAATGTTGCGCGGTGAGTATCCCCCATTTCGGTTGGGACGCTTCCGTTAATTTGTCCAAACAGGCTTGGATTTTCTCGGTAGTCATTTCCACAAAAACGGTTTGTTTTTTCTCTACCATGGTGAGAATCGTCGCCACGGCTACCAATTCGTCTTCGCTATCAAAAACTTCGACAAACCATTTCACAATACCACTTGGATGTTCGGCCGAAGCGACATCGCGCTCGATTTTTTGTTTGCACGTCAAGCGCACATACACCGTATCGTTATGGTACAACGGACGTAAGAAACGGCATTCTTCCAAACCGTAGTTGGCGGCTACCGGTCCCTTGTTGGGGTACACGAATAACCCGGCGGCAGCCGAAAGAATGAAATACCCGTGGGCGGTACGTTTTTCAAAAATACTGCCGTCCAAGGAGGTGATATCGGTATGGGCATAGAAATGATCCCACGTAAGGTTTGCAAAGTTAATGATATCGGTGTCGGTGATGGTTCGCTTGTGTGTTTTCAACGACATTCCGGGTTGGATATCTTCCCAATGGTACTGGAACGGATGTTGGTCCACTTCCTTGTATTTCGCATTCGCTTGGTAGATGCCCGTGATTTCGGTTAAGGTAGTAGGCGAACCCTGAATTGCGCAGCGTTGCATATAGTGTTTGATACCGCGCACTCCGCCCATTTCTTCACCGCCACCAGCGCGTCCGGGACCGCCGTGAACGAGTAATGGGAGTGGCGAACCGTGACCGGTGCTTTGTTTGGCGTTTTCGCGGTTGAGTACGAGAATACGACCGTGGTGCGACGCCGCGTTGACCACATAGTCTTTGGCGATGTCATCGGAGTTGGTGACGATCGAAGACACCAACGAACCTTTCCCCATTTGGGCCAATTCGATGGCTTCGTCGAGGTTTTTATACGGCATGAGCGTCGACACGGGACCAAAAGCCTCGATTTCGTGCACAGCAGTATGTTCGAAAGGTCGGTCTTGACGCAATACGACAGGCGCGACAAACGCCCCTTGGGTATCGGCACCTACTAAGGAAACCGCATCCCAATCGCCACCGTACACGATCTGACTGTGTTGGGCGAGTTCGTTCACGCGACCTTTCAGCACTTCGACTTGGTGTTTACTCACCAAAGCGCCCATGCGAACTTCTTTGAGGCGTGGGTCGCCAATGGTTACTTTATCTAAGGATTTGGCCAAGGCATTTTGCACGTCGTCCATCAAATTTTCGGGGACAATCATACGGCGAATAGCGGTACATTTCTGTCCGGCCTTCACGGTTATTTCGCTACGCGCTTGGTTGATAAACAAATCAAATTCCGGGGTTCCTGGCACGGCATCTGCGCCCAAAATAGACGCGTTGAGTGAGTCGGCTTCCATAGTAAATGGAACCGCTTCTTGGATGATGCGTGGATGGGCTTTCAATTTACGTCCGGTGGCTGCCGAACCCGTGAAGGTAATTACATCCTGACTCTCAACCGTATCAAAAATGTTGGTCACGGTACCGCAAATCAGTTGCAAGGCCCCTTCCGGAAGAATATTGGACGCGATGATTTCGCGCACCACCGCTTCGGTCAAATACGACGTCGACGGTGCTGGTAACACCACGGCAGGCATGCCCGCCATCCAGTTGACCGCACATTTTTCCAACATTCCCCAAATCGGGAAGTTAAAGGCATTGATGTGAATGGCAACCCCTTTTTTGGGCACCATAATGTGGTGCGCCATGAAGCGCCCGCCACGCGACAAGTCAATGGGATCCCCTTCTACGTGATAGGGTTGGTTGGGGAATAATTTGCGCAACGAAGCATTGGCAAACAGGTTCCCGAAGCCCCCTTCAATATCGATCCAGCTATCCACGCGGGTAGCTCCTGTGCGGTAACTCAGGTCATAAAATTGTTCTTTGCGTTTGTTCAGGTAGAGCGCCAAACTTTTGAGTCGATTCCCGCGCTCCTGAAAGGTCATTTTGCGGAGTTGCTCACCGCCTTTGGTGCGACCATAATGCAAAATGGCAGGGATGTCCAATCCTTCTACGGAAGTCTCCGCGATGAATTCGCCGGTAACCGCATCGTAAGTGGGTGTTCCCGACCCGTTGGCGGTGGTCCATTGACCCAAAACGTAATGTTGAATTGTATTCATATACTTTCTTTTGACGTTTGACGTCGTTTGATTTTTATTTTTTTGGAGCAGGACGTTTAGTATTCTTTACACGCATTGTCCCGCTATCCGCTGTATCCCTCCACTGCGTTCCGGGGATGCCGCTCCTATCGGGGCTAAACCGTCACGTCCTATTTTTTACGCGCGTTCAATGATTACTGCATAGCCTTGGCCTACACCAATACACATGGTAATCAAGGCGTATTGTTTGCCTGTTTGTTGCAATTCCAAAGCCGCAGAGTAGGCAATACGTGCACCCGTTACTCCCAGTGGGTGACCGATGGCGATAGCTCCTCCGTTTGGGTTGATGCGCGGATCGTTATCGGCTAAACCTAGGGCGCGAATACAAGCGATGCTTTGTGCGGCGAACGCCTCGTTTAGTTCAATTACATCCATTTGTTCAAGC
>CANHRI010000005.1 GCA_947463515.1 Flavobacteriaceae bacterium | reverse complement strand
AACTCATAATTTATAATTCAATTTGCGCGAGGGGTGGCAGTGGAAATCCTTGCCGTAGCTTGCGCAGGCAAGATTGCAACGAACGACCCGACCCCGAGGAGGATAATTTCATTAAGAAGAGGGAGGAGATTCCGAGGGGGCGCGCCCAAGTTAATGTGTCGATGGGGCAATGGGGCAATGGGGGTAATAGAAAATAAAAAAACCTGCATGTAGAGGAGTACGATGCAGGTGAATCATTTAAAAAAGGGGTTGAACTTTAGCGTGCGTTGTACGCTTTCAAGGCCGCATCGAGAATGGCAATAGCCCGTTGTAGGTCCTCTTTTTTGAGAACATACGCGATACGTACCTCATTTAAGCCCACGCCTGGAGTTGAGTAGAAGCCCGCAGCGGGTGCAACCATCACGGTTTCACCTTGATAATCATACGATTCAAGCAACCATTGCGCGAAGTCATCGGCGTTGGTAACAGGCAGTTGTGCAATGCAATAAAACGCTCCTTTGGGAACAGCAACTTTGACACCGGGGATGTTTTGAAGTCCTTCGACCAAAATGTCACGACGGTCTTTATATTCGGCGATAACATCATCGAAATAGGATTGTGGTGTGTCAAGGGCCGCTTCACTAGCAATTTGGGCGTAGGTAGGGGGACTCAAACGCGCTTGCGCAAATTTCATCGCCGTAGCCATCACGTCTTTGTTTTTGGAAACAATACAACCAATACGGGCGCCACACATACTGTATCGTTTGGAAACAGAGTCAATCATAATCGCATTTTCTTCAATGCCAGGCACATTAAGCACCGAGTGGTGTTGCACATCGGCATCGTATATAAATTCGCGATACACTTCGTCGGCAATAAGGAACAGGTCGTGTTTTTTGACAATCGCGGCGAGTTGTAGAATCTCTTCTTGCGAATATAAGTACCCAGTAGGATTTCCAGGATTACAAATAAGTATCGCCTTGGTTTTGGGCGTAATGAGTTGTTCAAACGCGGCAATAGGAGGGAGGGCAAAACCTTCTTCCAAGGTTGAAATAACTGGAACGACTTTGACACCCGAAGCCGTTGCAAATCCGTTGTAATTGGCATAAAACGGTTCAGGAATGATTATTTCGTCGCCTGCATCCATAGTGCTTCCAATGGCAAAAAGCAAGGCTTCCGAACCTCCGGTAGTGATGATGATATCTTGCGTTTCAACAGGGAGACCGTGGGAGCGGTACGAAGCTGCCAATTTAGTACGGTAACTCTCAAAACCCGCTGAATGGCTATATTCCAGCACTTCGATAGCCGCATTTTTAACTGCTTGCAGGGCTACTTCGGGCGTTTTAATATCGGGTTGCCCTATGTTTAAATGGTAAACTTTTACCCCTTTCTTTTTGGCTATTTCTGCGTAGGGAACTAACTTACGGATGGGCGATTCGGGCATTTGTTGGCCTTTGGTCGAAATCTTTGGCATAGTATTTTGTTTTAGCTCTGCAAATTTGCAAATTTTAAGATGATTTTGACGTTAATGCTCTCGTAAAAAGCGTTATTTTTTTTAATTTTAGAAAAATTACCTTATGAAGTGTCGCCTCACGTTTCTTATTCTGGTATTGCTTGTTCTTGGCGTTCGTGCGCAAGAGGGATTTCAGCTTCCAGAACACCGAAAGAAAATCGTACTTCCCTTTACCTTTGTTCAAAATCTTATCATTGTCCCCGTGGTTTTAAACGGAACTCCTCTGAATTTCATGCTCGATACAGGGGTGGAGCATACACTACTGTTCAGTTTGAAGGATACGGATAATGTTCGCTTAAATCAAATGGAAGCGGTGAAAGTGCGCGGTCTAGGGAATTTGGACGCTATTGATGCCTACAGTTCTGAAAATAATAGGCTTGAAATTGGTCCCATGACCGATTTGGCTCATAAATTATATCTGATTCTCGACGAACGGGTAAATATTTCCACTTCCGTCGGGATGCCGATTAATGGAATTATTGGCTACCATTTTTTTAAGTCTTATAGCGTTCGTATCGATTTTATCAAGCAAAAGATTACCCTTTCCAAAGAGGTCAACAAACTCATGAAGCGACGGGAACCTTTTGCAGAAATTCCATTGACGTTGATTCAAAACAAACCCTATCTCCATGCGATGACTGCTTTGGGGTCAAAAGTCACTCCAGCTTTTTATTTGCTAGATACCGGAAATACCGATGTGGCTTGGCTGTTTCCCAACTCACAGCCAGCGTTCATTTTTCAACCCCATCCCTTTGTCGATGACTATCTCGGTCGGGGTTTGTCGGGTGATATTTATGGGCAACGAGGACGAATTGATTCAATAGCACTCGGTCCTTATGGTGTCAAAAGACCCTTGGTGGCGTTTCCGAAAGGCGATTTTATTCAACACTTGCTCCAAATCAACGGCCGCAATGGTTCGCTGGGTAACGAACTCCTGAAACGGTTTCACCTGGTTTGGGATTATCCTAATCAAAAGATTTATGTGTACCCCAATGCCCTAATCAAAGCCCCTTTCTTATACAATATGTCCGGTCTTGAAATTGTGCATAGCGGTTTGGAATGGGTGACAGAAACCAAGGATTTGACGACCCAATCTATTTATGCCAAGAATGTGTTTTCCAATAGCGGGCAACGCATCAACGATCAAATCAAAGTCTTATTTGCCCTACGACCCACGTATGTAGTGGAATTGGTTCGGGTGAATTCCCCGGGGGATCTAGCGGGTCTGCTTAAAGGCGATCAACTCTATAAAATTAATGGTTACCTCTGTACGAGTCTCACCCTCGATCAAATCAATGGTTTTCTGAAAATGCGCGATGGAAAAACGGTTGAAATCGAGTACATCCGAAACGGGAAAACCTTCACAACTACCTTGATTTTAAAAGATCTTTTGCCATAAAAAAACCTGCCGAAGCAGGTTGTTATTTTACGATCGATTCATCAGAATATTTGTTTTTTTCTCCAAAGGATTCGGTTCTTGTTTTACAATTACTTCTCCTTTGATTTTCAGTGCGACCATCCCGCCTTCCACATTTACCGCATTGGTTTCCACAGTAATTGTTTTGCGAATAGGACCTGGATTCATGTTGTATTTCACCTTAATTTCACCCGTTTTTCCGGGCATAATCGGTTGGTCGGGTTTGCTTGGAACCGTGCACCCACAAGTCGATTGCACGTTTTTGATAATCAGCGGTTGGTCGCCTGTATTGGTGAACTCAAAAATCCGTTCTCCATTGTCGGTTTCCTTGGTGACCGTACCGTAATCTATCGTATTATCTTTGTCCTTAAAAACAATTTTTGGCCCCGTTTGCGCCATAGCAAAAGCCGTAAAAAAAAGAAGACAATAAGGTAAGAATCGTTTCATGACACTGTTTTTTGTAAAATTACTACTTTCCGTTGGGGTACAAAATTTTAAATCTTAAATTTTTCGTAACGTACTATTTTCAGTACTTTTGCCCGCATAGGTACAAAAAACATACCAAAGTTTTTAGGTGTAAGGAATATCAACTTCGGTTGTTCTATCCACATCACCTCCCGCTTTCGCCTTTATCACTTCACTACGTTACGTGGATATCGGCTCTACCTGCCTGTCGGCAGGCTAGTCGGGGCTAAAAGGGAAGTTTTTTATTCCAATTCAAAATTTTGCACACATGATTCCAGCACAGTACAACGCCCAAGATGTCGAACAAAAGTGGTATGCCTATTGGATGCAACACGACTATTTTACCTCCAAACCCGATCATCGTACCCCCTATACTATAGTCATTCCTCCGCCTAATGTGACCGGAGTATTGCACATGGGGCACATGCTCAACAATACGATTCAAGACGTGTTAATTCGTCGTGCGCGTTTAAAGGGATTCAATGCCTGTTGGGTTCCCGGTACCGATCACGCTTCAATTGCGACAGAAGCTAAGGTGGTAGCGAAATTGAAAAGTGATGGCATTCAAAAAAACGATTTGTCCCGAGAAGAATTCTTGAAACACGCTTGGGATTGGACCGATAAATATGGGGGTACGATTTTGGAGCAACTCAAACAATTGGGCTGTTCCTGTGATTGGAGTCGCACCAAGTTTACTATGGATCCCGATATGTCGGCTTCTGTGATTCGTTCGTTTGTTGACTTATACCGTAAAGGATTAATCTATCGCGGCTATCGCATGGTCAATTGGGACCCCGAAGCCAAAACCACTCTTTCCGATGAAGAGGTGATTTATGAGGAACGCCAAGGAAAGCTGTATCATTTACGTTATGCCATTGAAGGCACCCAAGAATACGTAACCATTGCTACCACACGTCCGGAAACCATTTTGGGTGATACCGCTATTTGTATTCATCCCGAAGACGAGCGGTACGAACATTTGCGTGGTAAAAAAGCTATTGTTCCTATTTGTAACCGGGTGATTCCGATTATTTTTGACAATTACGTGGATCCTGAGTTTGGAACCGGTTGCTTGAAAGTAACACCCGCCCATGATGTCAACGACAAAGAATTGGGTGAACGCCACAACTTAGAAATCATCGATATCTTCAACGAAGATGCGAGTTTAAATAGCTTCGGATTGCATTATGCTGGTAAAGATCGTTTTGTGGTTCGTGAAGCAATTGCCGTAGAACTGGAAGCTATCGGTGCTTTGGTGAAAATCGAAAACCATTTGAATAAAGTGGGAACATCTGAGCGAACCAAAGCAGTGATCGAACCCCGATTATCGGATCAATGGTTTTTGCGCATGGACGAATTGGTAAAACCTGCGATTAAGGCTGTACTTGAAACCGAAGAAGTAAAATTGTACCCTTCGCGATTTAATAATACGTACCGTCATTGGTTGGAGAACATCCGTGATTGGAATATTTCCCGTCAGTTGTGGTGGGGCCAACAAATTCCTGCGTATTACTATGGCGATGGAAAAGAAGATTTTGTAGTAGCCGAAAGCAAAGAAGAAGCCCTTGCCTTAGCACAAGAAAGAACAGGAAATCCAGCACTTACCGTTGACCAACTCACCCAAGACGCCGATGCCCTCGATACCTGGTTTTCGTCATGGTTATGGCCTATGGCGGTATTTGGCGGTATTTTGGATCCCGAAAATAAAGATTTTAAGTATTATTACCCAACTAACGATTTGGTTACGGGTCCCGATATTTTGTTTTTCTGGGTGGCCCGAATGATTATTGCCGGCTACGAATATGCCGATGCCAAACCGTTTACCAATGTCTATTTGACGGGATTGGTGCGCGATAAACAAGGTCGGAAAATGTCTAAATCGTTGGGCAACTCACCCGAGCCTTTGGAATTGATTGAACGATTTGGAGCTGATGGCGTTCGCGTGGGCTTATTACTCAGCGCGTCTGCCGGAAACGATATTTTGTTTGATGAAGAATTGTGTCAACAAGGGAAAGCGTTTGCCAATAAAATTTGGAATGCATTTCGCTTAATCAAAGGTTGGGAAGTGGCCGATATTTCACAACCTGAATCTTCTCGTGCCGCCATAGCCTGGTATGAAGCCAAATTGCAACACACCTTATTGGAAATCGAAGATAATTTTGACAAATACCGGATCTCTGACGCCTTGATGGCCATTTATAAGTTGTTCTGGGATGATTTCTGTTCTTGGTTCCTTGAAATGATCAAACCGGGCTACCAACATCCTATAGACCAAATGACTTTTGATAAAGCTATTGAACTTTTGGAAACCAATTTGAAATTATTGCATCCGTTCATGCCTTTTTTGACCGAAGAGATTTGGCAATACATCAAAACACGTACCCCCGAAGAAGCGCTTATCATTGCCCAATGGCCAACTTCAGCTGCTTATAATGCACAATTGGTAGATGATTTTGAGTGGACAAAAGAGGTTATCTCTGGCATTCGTACGATGCGCAAAGACAAAAATATTCCATTCAAAGATGTACTTGAATTGAAGGTGGTCAACAAAGAGGGTAGTTCGCCATTTTTTGACAGTGTGATTGCCAAGTTGGCCAATATATCTACGATTACGTATGTCAACGAAAAAGTAGAGGGAGCGCTATCGTATCGTGTGAAATCTAACGAATACTTTATTCCGGTGACAGGCGCCATCGATGTGGCCGCTGAGATTGAAAAATTGACCGCTGAATTGGTGTATACCCAGGGGTTCTTGAAATCGGTGCAAGCCAAATTATCCAATGAGAAATTTGTTTCGGGTGCTCCCGAAAAAGTAATCGAAATGGAGCGCAAAAAAGAAGCCGATGCCTTAGGGAAAATTGCGACGCTTGAAGCGAGTTTGGCGGGTTTGAAATAATGATATTGTGAAATAAAAAAAGGAGTATTCTTCATCGAGTACTCCTTTTTTGTTTGCATTGTTATTTTATTCAAACTTAACTTTCACCGTTTGCGACACGCCATTTCGAGAAAATACCACTTCGACTTCATCGCCAGGGTTGATTTTAGCTAAGGCTTCCATATAGCCATAAACGTCTTTAATCGGCAACGTGCCAATTTTAGTAATGACATCGCCTTCCTGAATACCCGCTTTTTGGGCAGGTCGGTTATCGGTAACACCATCGACATGAAGTCCGTCAGGATGCTCCGTATAATCAGGCATGATTCCCATGGTTACTTTGTACTTGGGACGTGTTTTTCCGGCATTCGCTTTGGTTTTGGTAAACGGAACTTGTTCCATCACATCCAGCGCTTGTGTAATTCGGAACACGTATTCAACGATGTTTTTAACTCCGTAGTAATTGATTTTATCTGCATCGTCACTCGGTTTGTGGTAGTCGCTATGCGTTCCCGTAAAGAAATTCAAAACAGGTATATCTTTCAAGTAAAACGAAGTGTGATCGGTAGGTCCCGTGCCGCTTTCCTCTAAAGTAACATGGAATCCCGCGGGTTTGTTTTTCTCGATTATTTTTGGAAATTCGGGACTGGTTCCTGTTCCTCCAATAATTAGGTCTTTGGAGGCATTCAAGCGACCAATCATGTCCATGTTGATCATGGTAACTACATTGGGCGTTTGCGCTTTGATAATGTCTGCTAGCGCTTTTGACCCAATTAATCCGTCTTCTTCTCCAGAAAATAGCGCAAAAATATAATTCGCTTTTTCCGTAGTCTTGTTTTGGGATACCATCCGTGCCAATTCGAGGACACCAGCTACTCCTGAGGCGTTATCGTCAGCACCGTTGTGGATTTGTCCTTGGGAATTCATCTGGGTGGAATTGCCGTGTTCGTTTCGGCCTAAATGGTCATAATGCGCCCCAATCACTATGGTTTTAGCCGCTTTGTTGTCTACAAAAGCTACTACATTATGTGCTTTGATTTTCACCTCTTGGCTATTCAACGAATCTTTCGGGTTGCTTTTGTAGGTATATTCAAAAGGAATCAAAAAGGATTTTCCTTGATAAGGTTTGAGTTTCCATTTTTTGAATTGACTTTCCAAATATTCGGCGGCTTTAAGTTCTTCTTTAGAGCCCACCAAACGTCCGTTCATGGCATCGGACGCCAAATAGGTGATGTTTTTTTGTAGCAGTGACTCGTCGATATATTCGGCGGGATCCGTATCGACCCAATCGGCTAAAAAAACATTGGTTTCACGAGCGGCTTCCTGTTGGCGATTGCTCGAAAAAACTAATTTTTTTCCATTGGGCGAAAACATGGGAAATGCATTGAATTCACTTTCAAAGGTAACTTGACGCAAATGGGATCCATCGGTATTGATCATGTAGAGTTGAAAGTCGTACCCTCGCGTCGCATGATGGTTGGAAGAGAATATAATTTTTTGATCTGAAGGATGGAAAAACGGTGCCCAGTTGGCCTTCCCTAATCGGGTGATTTGTTTTAAATTAGATCCGTCTGCATTGCAGGTGAACAATTCCATTTCAGTGGGAGCTACTACATTCTCTTGAAGTAGTGCCTTGTACTCGTTAATTTCAGTCTCCGTTTTGGGTCGGGAAGCCCGAAAAACTAGTTTTTTACTATCATGCGAAAAAAAGCTTCCGCCATCATAGCCTAAACCGAAGGTAATTTGTTTCAAATTTGAACCGTCAATATCCATGGTCCAAAGTTCCAAATCGCCTGAACGCGTCGATGTGAACGCAATTTTTTTTCCATCGGGAGAAACTACGGCTTCGGCATCATACCCAGGTGTGTTGGTGAGTTGTTTGACAATGTTTCCGTTTAAATCGGCGATATACAAATCAAATTCAGGATAAATGGCCCATAAGTATTTTCCATCGCGGGGTTTAGGGGGAGCAGGACATTCTTTTTGTGCACCGTGTGTCGAAGCAAAAATAATATGTTTGCCATCGAGCATAAAGTAGGAACAGGTGGTTCTTCCTTGTCCGTTGGAAATGCGTTTTAGACTTTGGGGTGAAAACGTTTTTTCGTTGAGATTCAAACTAAAAATTTGATCACATTCAGCGCCTAAGGCTTTATTTGTGACTTGAAGGGTGAGCTTTTGACTGTCAGGACTAAAATAGGCCTCCGCATTGTCGCCGCCAAAAGTTAGTTTTTGAATATTTTTTAAGTTGTGTTCTTGACCAAAAAGGGATACAAAACAGCCCAAAAATAGGAGGAAAATTCGGTTTTTAATCATGATTAATTTTTTTCTCAAAGATAAAATTTACCACCCATTTGAAACCTTCTTTATTCAAAAATTTGTGTCAATTGCTCTTTGTCTAGTGGTTTTTCTAAATACCCTTTCAATCCAATGTAGGTTTCTGCTTTTTGCTTGTCTTTATCGTTGAGCGAAGAGGTGAGGATGTACACATTATGTTGGTTTAAAAAATCGGGTATGACAGCAATGACTTCATCCAAAAACTCAAAACCAGTTAATTCAGGCATATTGATATCCAAGAAGATATAGGCTTGGTTGTTTACTTCTTCATGAATATTTTCCAATACAAAAGTGAGTGCCTGCCGACTCGATAAATAGGTTTTTATCGCAAAGTCGGAACATAAATTACGTATTGTTTTTTCGTGAACGTAATTAAAAATAGCATCATCGTCAATTAGAATACAATACATAAAAATAAATATATTCTTACAAATGTAGGTTATTTTTTATTAAGTGTGATAAAAAAACGAGAACCTTTACCCAATTCAGAGTACACATCAAGGGCACCATCGAGTTTTTGAGTGATTTCTTTACAGATATAAAGACCCAATCCGGTGCCTACTGCACTGTTTGAACCTCTAAAAAACATTCGAAATATTTTGGGGAGATGCTCTGGAGCTATGCCTTCACCGTTATCTTCTACTTCAATGATTATCTTTTGGTTGGTTTCTGTGAGTTTGCATCGTACAAAAGGATTTGAAAGGTTTCGATTACGGTATTTAACTGCATTACCGATAATATTTTTTAACAAAGTTGCCATTCGATAGCGATCGGAGGTAATCCAAGCATTTCCATTATCTTGAAACGTCATTTCCATTTGCACATCGGATACATATTTTAAATCTTCAAATATCCCATGGATCATTTCTTTGAGATTAAAATGTTCGTAAGTCACATCCAATCGTGCATTTCTCGAAAATTCCAAGATTTCCTGAATGGTATCGTCGAGTCGAGCTACACTGAAATCAATGAGTTGTACGTATTCTTTTAGGTTGGGTTCTAAATTTTCAGTGGCAAAAATCAAATTAACGAGCCCTTTAATCGAGAGTAAAGGGGCTCTTAAATCATGCGAAACACGATATACAAAATTATCCAACTCGTTGTTGAGTTTTTGCAGTTCTTGATTTTTACTCACAATCGTTTTTTGTGTTTTCTTGAGTTCCGAAATATCTACCCCATTGATGATAACATATTGCAATTGATCTTCAATAAAATAAGGAAATACATCAATTAATCGGTAGCAGGTTTTATGGCTTGGCGTTGTGACAACATCGGTGTAATGAATTAGCTTTTTTAAGTCAATTGCATCACTGACTTTTTGAGCCATTCGACGCATATTTTTTAATGGATGTCGTTTGAGTCGTAATTGAATTAATTCACTAATATTTTTTCCTATAAAGGACTCCCATTCGGGTTGTATTTTTAGCAAGGATTCATTGATAAAAGCGACATTCAAATTTTTATCGAGTACAATTTTCTGGGAGGGCGAATGGTTGAAAAGGCTTTCATAGTATTTCTTCAATGCGTCCAATTGCATTTCAGCTTCATGCTTTTCAGTAATGTCTAAATTGCTGCCAATAAGTTTAACAATTTTACCCTCAGCTGTTCGTTCGGCAATGAGTAGGGTTTTAACATATCGAGTTTCTTTAGTATTTCTAGGTTGAATGCGATATTCATATTCCAAATGACTTTCATTAGAACGCATAAAGTTATGCAATCGTTCTATCGTAGCATGGTGATCTTCTGCATGCACACAGTTTTTCCAAAAAGGATAAAAATCGACTGGGTCTAAGCTTCGCGGTATTCGTAATTGTTGCTCTAAAATACTATTCCATTGGGTTTTTTGACTTTCAGCTTCCCATTCCCAAATACCGATTTGTGCTTTTTCAGCTATCGTTTCAAAGCGTTTGTTTATGCGTAAAATTTCATTGCGGGCATTAACTTCTTTTGTAACGTCTTTTTGGACCGAAATGAAGTTGATATGATTTCCAAATGGATCAAATACTGGAATTATTTCAATTTGGTTATGATATGGTTTTCCATTTTTGGTATAATTAATCAATTCAACAGCTACATTTTTTTTGTCACGTAATGCTTCGACCAATCGTTTGTGTTCGGACTCTGATTGGGGTGCTCGTTTTAAAAAATCTTTGGGTTTTTTACCAATAATTTCTTTGCGTTTATATCCCGTTGTTTTAACAAATGAATCATTCACCCACTCAATTTCCCCTTGGTTGTTTGCTATAATTACATTGTTATTAATTTTTTTTGCTATAAGAGAGAGTTTGGTCAACTCCATTTTTGATTTATTGATTTCATCCAACTGATGTTGAATTTTTAAATGCTGTTGTAATCGAATGGTTAGCGCTAGAAATTGTTGGCTAAATATTTGAAAAAGCGTCTCTAAAGTTGGATTTAGCGAGCTGTACAAAGGAGATTTCAGTTTACTCACTAATCCCAAACAGCCAATATGAATTCCTGCCAATGCGTCTTCAACGACAATTAATGCACCTTTTTCATACGCCTCTAATTCGGTAACTTGTTCCAATTGACTTTCTTCCAAAAGCGATATTGAAAAGGGAGGGTGTTGTCTAAAGAAATGGAAAAGCGCAGCACTTTTTTTTGCGGATTTGGTTAATTGTGAGGACAATCCCTCAGTAAAGAGTTTTCGAATACCGGTTTCAGGTTCCATTAATACAACTACTGCTGCTTCGACTTCCAACAAATCTACTATAGTTTCAACAGCTAGCTGTCCAAGATGTTCTATACTCGAGGATTGGAGCGCTTTGGAATTAAAATTGGATAGTCGTTTGTACAATGTCAATTCATGGTCCAAACGGTCCTGAGCAGCAATTAACTTCTGTTCCGTTGCGGAAAAACGGGTAACGCGAAGTTGAAGCTGTTCATAGGCTTGCTGTAATCCTATGGCATTGTTAGTGTTCATGGTGAATTTGGGGCTGTTCTGTTTATTTTCTATAGATTACATAAAGTGCAGTGGTGTAATTATGATAGGTGTTTTTTCCGTGTAATCGTGCGAATTCGCCAAACCCATACATGCCCAACCAAGGGGGGCATACCGCATCCGAGTAAAAGGGAGTTTGCATTTGGTATACCAGTTCTTCTTTCAATACACGGTTGGTTAAATAGCGTCCTCGTGCTAAACAGTCGGCATGAAATACTGCCACTGGTTTTTTTCCAGAAGCTCGATGGCTCAATGCTGCTACCATACGATCCATTTCTTTGAAAATCAATTCTTCATCACGTATAGTAAACCATAGATTTGTACCTTCTTCACAGGTTGTGGCATAGTAAATATGTTCACCTTCATGCTTTGTAACTACACGCAAAATATGTTGATTACCATATTCTTCGGCAACTTCAGGAGGAAGAAGTTCGGCCAAAGCCCCAACAGGAATAGTGTGACCACAATCGGCATCTTTAGGCAATCCTAATCGCTCTAAAAAAGTGGACCAAGCGGGTTTTCCATTCAACTCTTCAATGATATGTCCGTTGGATTTGGTCACTGTCATAGGTTCACCAATAGCAATGAATCCGTGGGTTGCTTGCGTATCTATGGTTAATGATGGATCGCAAAATCCGATAGCAAAAGCCCCATGTTCGGTTACTTTTTGCTCAAAAGCCTGAAAACTAACATACCCTTTCATATTATCGGAAGTGGTGGCTCCAAATACAGTTACCTCTTCCCCAAATACAGATTCAAATCCACGAATACATTCCGAATTATTGATATCAATCCCTGAGGCAATAAAATAAATCATGTTAATTCCTGCTTTTTGAGCTTGTAAGGCTTTGGCCATTTTGACACATTCGTTATACGAGTTATGGCCATAAATAGATGAACTGCCTGAAATTACAAATTCATCTCCTGTAATGGCCATTAATGCCATATCTTTCATGGACTCACTTACTCCCTCTCGACCTACAACACCACAACAAGAAGCGGCTACTATTTGCGCTTTTGGTGCCATTTCATGGGCTTGTTCAATGAGATCTTGAAAATCATGCCCCACAGAAGCATTAAAGATGAGTAGTGAGGCTTCATTAAGCTGTTCACCAAGTGCAATTTCTAAACATTCAGTAACACTTCTTTTTGTATTTACAATACGAGTAGATGCGGAATAAAATTGTAGCATAGAAGTAGATTTAATATTCGTAAAAAAGAACCCTGATAACGAGTTCATTAAGCGGCATACTAAATGTACTATTTTTAAAATAGATAAATTTAAATAGTCGACGAAAGCGCTATTTAATGACGACGAAAAATTTTTGCCTGTAGACGAAAGTGTTATTGCGCGGTAGCTTCTTCAAATTTCTCAGCTACTTTTTCCCAATTAATATGTTTGAATACATTTTCAACATATTTTTTTCGGCGATTTTGATACTCCAAATAGTAGGCATGTTCCCAAAGATCAATTCCTAAAATAGGTTTTCCAGGAACTTCCGCACGTGGCATTAATGGATTATCTTGGTTGGCAGTATTCGTGATTTCAAGTTTTCCTGATTTATTGACGATTAACCATGTCCAACCCGAGCCAAAAATTTTACCTGTAGCATCAATAAATTGATTCTTAAAGTTGTCAAACGAACCAAAATCGCGATCGATAGTAGCGGCTAATGTATCTTTGGGTTGGGCTTGTCCTTTTGGGGTTAAGATTTCAAAATACAAACTATGGTTGTAATAACCCCCGAGGTTATTTTTTAAATCAATATTGGAAACATCGAATTTTTTGAAAATTTCGGTAATAGGCAACGGTTCCAAATCGGTACCACTAAGCAGCTGATTTAGGTTGTTGGTATACGTAAGGTAATGTTTGGAATAATGTGTCTCCATGGTCAATGCATCGATATCAGGTTGGAGTGCATCGTAACCGAAAGGGAGTTTAACCAATTCAAAAGCGCCTTCTTGGGCTTTTACTTCCTCCGGTACCCCAAGGATAACTTTTTGTTCTTTGGAGGGTAGCGGCACTTCAACGACTTCGGTGTATTTTTTCCGTTTACAAGACGCTAAGGAAAAAATGAGAAAACATCCCAAAAAGAGTACACACTTTTTCATTACTTACTTTTTTTTTTGCGCCAATTCCATGATCGCTTGAATGTATTGTTCTTTGGCTTCGTCTTGTGAGAGGTGGTTTATTTGAATCCAAGCATTCATTTTAAATGCATTTCGCAAATCTTGTGGATACACAAATCGATGCGTAGCCCTTCCCAAGGTAGATTGTTTGTATAAGGCATACAAACGCAACTGCACATCTTGGGGCAGGGAAGCTTGTGTCATTGTATTGGCAATGTCTACCGCTTCATCGAATCGTTCTTCCAAAGGGAGATTATCCATGGTTTTTTACAGCAATAATCGTTTGATTACCTACAGCTTTTTGACCGAGTCTAACGTTTATTTCAGTTCCTAAGGGAAGATAAATATCAACCCGTGAACCAAATTTAATAAAACCTGCATCAGCGCCTTGACGCACGGTCATACCTTCTTCGGCATAATTGACAATACGTTTGGCAAGCGCTCCCGCAATTTGGCGATACAGAATTTCGCCGAAAATACGGTTCTCAATAACAACGGTTGTGCGTTCATTTTCAGTACTGGATTTTGGATCCCAAGCTACCAAATACTTTCCAGGGTGGTATTTACTGTATTTGACCTTTCCACTTGTACAGTAGCGCGTTACGTGAACATTGATCGGCGACATGAATATGGAAACTTGCAGGCGTTTGTCTTTAAAATATTCGGCTTCGAAGACTTCTTCTATCACCACCACCTTTCCGTCTACAGGAGCCACAATTTGATAATCATTAACCTCTAATGGACGTTTGGGATTTCTGAAAAATTGCAAGACCATGATCAATAAAAAAAGCAAAACTAATTGCACTGATTTAAGGATCCATGGGTTTGCAATTACATACGGTGATCCGAGTAATAGGACCGTAAAACTAAACGTTGCGATTAAGATGATTTTGGCACCTTCTTTATGAAACATAATCTAAAATTTGGTAAAACAAAAATACAAAGGGCGTTACAAATATAATACTATCCAAGCGATCTAAAATACCTCCATGTCCCGGCATAATTTTGCCGCTGTCTTTAACTCCGGCGATACGCTTAAATTTGGATTCAATTAAATCCCCTAAAGTACTGAAAATACTAATAATCGCAGCGCTTACCGTCCAAATCAAAACCGAAGTATCAGCATACTCAGGTTTGGGTTGAAAATAAAACCGTGAAATAAGGTAGCCCACTAGAATTGTAAATGCCATCCCACCAAGAAAACCTTCAATTGTTTTTTTGGGTGAAATTTTCTCCAACAACTTATGTTTTCCGATTGATTTTCCAATAATGTAAGCAAAAGTGTCGTTTGTCCAAATCAACAAGAAAATACTAATGATAATTTTTGGCCGGTATTCATTATTGGAAAAAGGAATTTTCACTAAAATTAAAAAGGGGAGAATCACATAACCTAAGGTAAAAAGATAGCGAGACCAGACTCCGATGTGTTCTTTTTTGAAATTAAAAAGAAGCAATAAACATTTGATGGAAATGAAAAGAGTGACAATGAGGAGTAAAATGTCGTTTGTTTTGTTGGTTCGAAATTGAGACGCCCAATAAAAGGAAACGGCGCCAATTATTAACGGCGCTATTCGATTGATATGCACCAATCCACAAAACTCATAAATCGCAATAAGCATGAAAAGTCCAAACAGGATAAAAAAACTATCCATAGAGTAGGAGGTAGCGCCCAGTAACAACGTTACATAAACGATACCTGAAAGGAATCGGGTGAGGGATTCACTCATGATTACAAATCTTCTAAAAGCAACAAATAGAGGTTTTTATGGCAACTTCCATACGTTAGAAAGTCCTCTTCCTGCGCTTTTTCAAAGTATTTAATGGTCGTAATATTGGTTGGGTATTCTTTGTCGTACTTCTTTTTAATCACCCGCAAACCGTCACTCTTTGATTCTAAAATTTGACTGGTTGTGGCAAGGATCACAATATTGTCGGGAAGTTCGTTAGGTTTTTTTTGTTTAATTTGATTAGAAGAAAACAACACTGAGCCTTCATCTGCGATTAAATTTTCGCAACTAGCAAAAAAGAAGGCAGGTTGACTCACTGTTTGATGGGGAAGTCGATTTTCTTCCAAAAGACTAAAAAGTTTGGGTTCAAAACACAAAACTTCTTTTTCAAACCAATCATTTTCCTCTAATATATTTTCAAATTGTTCTTTGACTTCTGCTAAGTTTTCACAATAGATGAATTTTCCTCCATTTTTTTTAAAATTAAAGGTAAATTGCTCATCTATAGGTAAATTAGAAGGTTTAGGCGAGTTGTATTCGCTTTGACTTTCCTCTTCGGAACCTTCATGACCGGAACCAAATATTTTTCTGAAAAGACTCATATATTGGATGTACTTCTTTAAAAAGTTGGACAATTCCAAAGATAAAAAAATCTTAATTCAAAACCGTTAATGAATTAAGATTTTTTAAAATTTTGTTAAAAAGAAGTTATGATGGATTTTCTTCTGTCAACGTGTGTATTTCTTCAAAGGGACGCTTGCCAAAAATAGCCTCCAAGTCATCTTTAAAAATCACTTCTTTTTCAATTAAAATATCAGCCAATTGAAGTAATTTTTCTTTGTTTTCCTTAAGCAATTGAATCGCTCTTTGGTATTGCCCTTCCACCAAAGCGGAAATTTCTTTGTCAATCAAAACAGCGGTTTCTTCTGAATAAGGTTTGCTAAAATTGTACTCCGATTGTCCACTGGAGTCGTAATAGGTGATATTTCCAATTTTATCATTCAATCCGTATATAGTCACCATTGCTCGAGCTTGACGTGTCACTTTCTCCAAGTCAGAAAGTGCTCCGGTAGATATAATGTCAAAAACAACTTCCTCGGCAGCACGGCCTCCCATTGTAGCGCACATTTCATCCAACATTTGGTTGGGACGCACAATCAATCGCTCTTCAGGAAGATACCATGCAGCTCCTAAACTTTGTCCACGGGGAACGATAGTCACTTTGATAAGTGGCGCTGCATGTTCGAGCATCCAACTCACGGTGGCATGACCCGCTTCGTGAACTGCAATAGCACGCTTTTCCTCAGGGGTAACAATCTTGTTTTTCTTTTCTAATCCTCCGACAATCCGGTCAACAGCATCCAAAAAGTCTTGGCGTTCTACCTGTGATTTATTTTTTCGAGCTGCGATCAAAGCCGCTTCATTACACACATTGGCAATGTCAGCACCTGAAAAACCTGGCGTTTGTTTTGCTAAGAATTCTGTATCTAAGTCATCTGCTTTTTTCAAAGGAGCAAGATGCACTTCAAAAATTTCTTTACGTTCGCGAATGTCCGGTAAATCAACATATATCTGTCGGTCGAAACGACCTGCTCGCATCAATGCCTTATCGAGAATATCAGCACGGTTGGTCGCTGCCAACACAATGACATGCGTATTGGTCCCGAAACCGTCCATTTCTGTTAGTAATTGGTTGAGCGTATTTTCGCGTTCGTCATTGGACCCTGAAAAATTATTTTTTCCACGGGCGCGACCCACAGCATCAATTTCATCAATAAATATAATGGCAGGAGATTTGTCTTTGGCTTGTTTAAACAAATCACGAACACGTGAAGCTCCAACTCCCACAAACATTTCTACAAAGTCAGAACCCGAAAGGGAGAAAAAGGGTACCTTTGCCTCTCCCGCCACCGCTTTAGCCAACAAGGTTTTTCCTGTTCCTGGAGGTCCTACAAGCAAGGCTCCTTTTGGTATTTTACCGCCCAAGGCAGTATATTTTTCAGGGTTTTTTAAAAACTCAACAATCTCTTGGACTTCTTCTTTGGCGCCTTCCAATCCAGCCACATCTTTAAAAGTGACTTTAACATCATTCTTCTCATCAAATAAACGCGCTTTCGATTTTCCAATGTTGAAAATTTGTCCACCACCACCGCCAGCGCCTCCTGATGCCATACGTCGCATGAAATACAACCAAACACCAATGAGAATGATAAGGGGTAAGAAGTTGAAAAAGTATTCTGACCAATCACTTTTTTGTTGAAAATCATAGGAAACTAATTGCTTCTTTTTTACAGCTTCTGCCAATTCTTTTTGAAAAAGTTCATCATTCCCAATATCAAATGTGTAATGCGGCCCTTTGTTGATTGAACCAAACACATCTTTAGCTACTTTCTGGTGCTTTTTTTCTTTGAGTGCTTTTTCGGTAAGATAGGCCTCTGCTTTGGTTTTGTTAAAAACAATTACTTTTTGAACTTCTCCGCGTTTTAACATATCGTCAAACTGAGAAATACTTATTTTGGAATAATCCTGAATGCTGGAGCCTCCAATCATATTCAACGCAATGAGCATGAATAAGATGGCGCCTGTAATCCACCAGGGGCTAAATTTTATACCGTTAGGTTTTTTATCTTCAGACATAATTTACTTGGGTTCCTTTTTTAGTATTGAGTTTCAATTCGGGTCATTTTGGCATCACCCCACAATCCTTCAATGTTATAATATTCACGAGGCTCTTTTTGGAAAACATGGACCACAATAGAAACATAATCCATCAATACCCATTCACCATTTTCAGTTCCTTCTACATGCCAAGGTTTTTCTTTAAATTCTTTAGAAACAACTTTTTGAATTGAATTTACGATTGCATTAACTTGTGTATTGGAGGAGCCTGTGCACAAAACAAAATAATCACAAACTGCCGTGTCAATTTCTCTTAAATCTAAAAGGTCAATCTCGTTTCCTTTTACTTCTTCGATTCCTTTTATAATGCCCGCCAATAGGACATCGGTACTCACTTCTTTTTTTATCATTTAAAACTGCTTCTTATTTTGCAAAGGTATTATTTTTTGTCATTATTTTTGAGGCTTAACAGAAGTTTAAATCCGAAATTTTAACCTCTTCTCCTATGCAGTTAATCAAACTCGATGCCATAGATTCGACCAATGATTTTTTAAAAGCGTTGGCACGTTCCAAACAGCTTGAAAATTTCACTACGGTACTTGCGAAAAGTCAAACTAATGGCAAGGGGCAACGTGGTTCTAGTTGGATTTCGGAACCAGGTAGTAATTTGATAATGAGTGTGTTGATTCGAAATTATCAAGTGCCCACCACTGCGGTTTTTCATCTTAATGTGGCTGTTGCCATTAGTCTTTTGAAGGTGTTGCAACGCTATCAAATTCCGGACTTAAGCATTAAATGGCCCAACGACATTTTGTCAGGTAATCAAAAGTTAGGGGGTATATTGATTGAGAATTTGATTAAATCGGACCAGTCTTGGGAGGCTGTTGTGGGCATCGGACTCAATGTACATCAAAAAGCGTTCAAGGATTTACCCAAAGCGACTTCACTTTATAACGTTTCGCAACATTCCTATGATATCGAACAACTTGCTCAGGAAATCGTCGCCGAATGTCAAGCCAATTATCCCTATGTGGCCCGACAAGAAGTGGAGACGTTGTGGCACTTTTACCATACCCATTTATTTCGAAAAGGGGTGCCTTCTGCCTTTGAATTGCCTAATGGACAGCGGTTTATGGGAAAGATACTGGAAGTTTCAACTGAAGGGCAATTGATTCTCGAAGATGAATGGGAAACGATACGCCATTTTGACCTCAAAGAAATCCAATTGTTGTATTAAAAAAAAACCGACTGAAGTGTCGGTTTTTTACTTTTATAGTTTTCCCATATTGGAAGAAAGTGTTTCTAGAAATTTGGTAATAGGCCCTTTGACCATCATTGCCATCATCGCATTGAATTCGCCTTCAAATTGTAATTGAACAGTAGAAGATGCTTCTCCTGTAACTTCGAGGTGTGCGATTAAAGTGAAAGGAACTTTGTCGCTCGCAGCGCCCAATTTGATGTAGCTGTGGGGCGTTTGCTCCTTTAAACGTAATTTGATTTCAGGCATACCGCTTAAACCAAACAAAAAGGTATTTTCATCGGTTACTTCAAATTTAGCAATATTTTCAGGCATCAATTTTTCAAAGTTTTTGACATCTGTCAATGCGTTGAATAGGTATTCGGCTGATTTTAGTACTGTTACTTTGGGACTTTCTAATTGCATACGATTTATTTTACGGCAACATTCCAGGTATCTGGATGCATACGCCAATCTTGTAAAGTAATTAATTCATTTTCAGTAATGTATTGTTTGGTCACGGCTAACGGAAGTAAGTGCTCATAATCACTGAGCGTATTTAAGTTAACCTTTGCTTTTTCAAAGTTGGCTTGCGCAACGGGAAAACCATACGAAAAAATAGCTGCCATACCTTTTACATTGGCTCCTGCCTCTCGAAGAGCCTCCACGGCTAATAAACTGCTGTTTCCAGTACTGATCAAGTCTTCAACCACAACCACATTCTGTCCTTTTTGCAAAAAACCTTCCACCTGGTTTTGGCGTCCATGTTTTTTAGGTTCGGGGCGCACATATACAAAAGGCAGTCCCATTTCTTCAGCCACCAAAATTCCGATTCCAATGGCACCTGTAGCCACACCCGCAATCACATCGGGTTTGCCATAGGTAGCTTCAATATGTTTGACAAATTCATCGCGGATGTAATTGCGAATCGCTGGAAATGACAAGGTTAGACGATTGTCACAGTAAATAGGAGAATGCCACCCAGAAGCCCATAAAAAAGGATTTGATGGATTTAATTTAATTGCGTTTATTTGTAGGAGCAATTCGGCGGTTTTCTCGGCTGTTGCGTTACTAAAAATCATAGTACAAATGTATAAAGTTTTTGTGAACGATAAACCACTTTTTTTGACAAACGAAGTGGCCAAAGAAACCGATTTTCAATTGTTCTTGTTGGAAAGCGTTGATATCGAACAGCTTATTGTGAAAATGTTCAACAATAAGATTAAGAAGGCTTATTTGTACTATCCTGATGAAAAGGAAATCTTAAAAAAAGTCAAAGCCAAAATCCCTGTCAAGAAAGCCGGTGGTGGACTCGTTTACAATCAAAATGGTGATGTATTGTTCATTTTTCGCAATGGGAAATGGGATTTGCCCAAAGGCGGCGTTGAGCGCGATGAAGCTATTGATGAAACGGCTTTACGTGAAGTCGAAGAGGAAACGGGTGTTCATCTGTTGAAGATTACACGAAAACTTCAAAAAACGTATCACATCTTTAAAAGGGGTGGGAAATATCGTTTAAAAATTACCCATTGGTATGAAATGAAAACGCATTTTGAAGGGGTGCCCAAACCTCAAGCCAATGAAGGGATTGAAAAGGTGGCTTGGCTCAATCCTGAACAAGTACAAGAGGCTTTGCAAAATTCTTATGAAAACATCAAATTACTTTTCGAGGAAATAAAGATACCTCAATAGAGTATTAGGGTTTCACGCGAACGGCATCGGGGACGAGTACGGTATAATCGCCTCCATTGCGCAATACATCCCGAACAATACTGGAGGAAATGTACGATGTTTTGGAGGCTGTTAAGAGAAAAACAGTCTCAATTTTTGACAGTTTTCGGTTGGTATGTGCAATGGCTTTTTCAAACTCAAAGTCCGCTGGATTTCGCAATCCTCTCAAAATAAAATCCGCTTTCTCTTTTTTACACAAGTCAATGGTCAAGCCTTCGTAAGTGATAACACGAACTTTGGGTTCGTGCTGAAAGGTTTCTTCGATAAATCGTTTGCGTTCTTCCAAGCTAAACATGTATTTTTTCTCAGCATTCACGCCAATGGCAACAATGACTTCATCAAATAGCGAAACCCCACGTTGTATAATATCGTAATGCCCTAAGGTGATAGGATCGAAGGAACCCGGAAAAATTGCTCGTTTCATAAGATAAAAGCTTGATCAAGTAAAGGTATAAAATTAACGATAGAAACAACCGCTAAGGAAGCTTCTCCCAAATCGGTTTTCGTTCCAAGGCCAACTGAATTTCATTGTCCAATAAATCACTAAACGCTAATTGGGCAAAAGCCGCTTGCTGCGGGAAGATGCTTTGCGGAGAAAGCCCGGGATTGGTGTTGATTTCAATGAAATGAGGAATGTCCTCCATGATGATAAAATCAGTTCGTGAAAACCCAGTCATGCCCAAGGCTTCATAGACTTTTTTTGCAGTTTCGCGCACCAATTGTTCGGTAGCGGTATCCAAGCGCGCGGGGGTGATTTCCTCAGACTTTCCTTGGTATTTGGCTTCATAATCAAAAAAAGCATTTTGAGAAACGATTTCCGTAATGCCAAGCACCGTCACTTCGCCTTTATACCGCATGACTCCCACAGAAACTTCTGTCCCTTTTAAATAGGATTCGATCAAAATCTCTGGGTCTTCCGCGAAAGCAAATGCTAGGGCTTCATTTAAAGTGTCTAACGATTGAACCATCGATACACCCAAGGAACTTCCCGATTGGTTGGGTTTGACAAAAAAAGGCAGTCCCAATTCTTCAACCAAAGCGGCTCCGGAAATCACATCGCCTTGTCGTACATAAACTGATTTTGCTTTGGGAATACCAAACTTCGAGAGTACTGAAAGGGTATCTCTTTTGTTGAACGTTAACGCCGATTGATAAAAGTTACACCCCGTATACGGTACATTGACCAGTTCCCAATAAGCTTGTAAATGTCCGTCTTCGCCTGGAGTTCCATGTACAGTATTCACCGCGACATCAAATCGTATTTTTTGGCCGTTGATGACACACGAAAAATCACTTTTGTCGATTGGATAGGAAACGCCTTCTTGAAAAACATGCCATCCTTCGGGGAGAATATGGACTTCAAAAGGCTTGTATTTGTTGCGATCCAATTGTGCTAAAATCAATTGACCACTTCGAAGCGATATTACCGATTCATCAGAATATCCGCCCATGACTACTGCAACGTTCATTCGGTTTATTTTAATTTCTATTCCCACAAAAATAGCATAAATGTGCCACTAAAAATTATATCTTTGTCGAAATTGTTACCTATGAGTTTGCGAAAGTATCTAACGAGTAAAGTGTTTTTTGCCCAAATTGGAGCGGCCTTATTGGTTGTAGGGGTTTTGGCTTTTTTCTTTTTTCATTGGATCACCTTTGTGACAAATCACGGACAGGAAATTACGGTCCCCAATTTAAGTAAATTGACCCCTGAAGAAGCCGAAGCCAAACTCGATGAGCTCGATCTCGATTATGAAATTATTGATACGGTAGATTATATTGCCGATTTCCCCAAACTTACCATTGTCCAGCAAGAGCCTACGGCGGGAAGTAAAGTGAAAGGCGGGAGAACCATTTACATCAAATTGAATGCGTCAACCTATACCATGGTTACAGTGCCCGATTTGATTGAAAAAACCTATCGTCAAGCTGTTCCTACCCTTAAAGCGATTGGCTTGCAAGAAGGGGAGGTTACCTATAAACCCTACATTGGAAAAGATATGGTACTTGAAATGTGGATGGATGGAAAAAAAATTAAGGCGGGAACTAAAGTACTCAAATCCTCCAAAATTGATTTAGTTTTGGGCGATGGCAAGTTGGTATATCAAGAAACCGAAAACGATTCTATTCCCGATACTGAAACTCCTGTAGATACGATTTCCAATGGATTTTAATGAAGAATGGAGTGAACCTGAAGAGGCACTTTTTGAGCATTTTCGGTTTGAAGTCCCCAAAGGACAAGGGTTGATGCGAATCGACAAGTATTTGCAATTACAAATTCCCAATATTTCGCGAAATAAATTGCAGAATGCAGCCGATAGCGGTCAGGTTCTAGTCAATGAAACGCCTGTAAAATCCAATTACAAAGTCAAACCCGACGATGTGATCCGGATTGTTTTATCGCATCCGCCTTTTGAACATAAAATAATCCCAGAAGAGATTCCGCTCGATATTGTTTACGAAGATGAAGCTTTGGTGGTGATCAACAAACCGCCGGGATTGGTTGTTCATCCAGGGCATGGGAATTATACAGGAACCTTAGTCAATGCCTTGGCCTATCATTACGGCAACCGATTGCCTTTGAACAGTTCAGAACGTCCCGGATTGGTCCATCGCATTGATAAAGATACCTCTGGATTATTGGTGGTGGCCAAGACAGAACAGGCCATGACGTATTTGGCCAAACAGTTTGAAGAAAAAACATCTGAACGCGAGTATGTTGCGTTAGTTTGGGGAAATGTCGTCGATGATGCTGGAACAATAGAAGGAAACATTGCACGTCATGTTCGTGATCGTATGCAAATGGCTGTATTTGAAGATCCTGAGGTTGGAAAACATGCTGTAACTCATTACCGTGTTTTGGAGCGTTTTGGTTATGTGACCTTGGTTTCTTGTCAGCTAGAAACAGGTCGTACGCACCAAATACGCGTGCACATGAAACATATTGGGCATACGTTGTTTAATGATGAACGTTATGGCGGAAATGCCATTTTAAAAGGAACGACTTTTACCAAATACAAACAGTTTGTGGAAAATTGCTTCAAAGTGCTTCCCCGACAAGCGTTGCATGCCAAAACGCTAGGATTTATGCATCCTGTTACCAATGAATTTATGCGATTTGATTCAGAAATCCCCCAAGATTTAATCGAATGTATTGACAAATGGCGTACCTATTCAAAGTCGCATACGATAGAAGAAGACTAAAAAAAGCCCCTAAACTAAGAGGCTTATTTTTTATTGAATAATTACTTTTTGCGTTATCGATTCTTTACCAGATTCCATTTTGAAAAAATAGAAACCACTTGGAATGTCTTTTATTTCCAAGGTATTGTTGGAAAAAGTGGGCTGTTCCAATTTCATAATTTCTTGCCCATTTATAGTATATACTGCAATGCGATCAAGGGTTGTATTTGTTTGCACATATACCGAATGGGTAGACGAAGGATTTGGGAAAATACCGACATCGGTGGTGTCAAAAGTATCTTGATTTAAGAAAATAGTGGGCCAGCGGTTTTGTGCCACAGGGCCTCCCCAAATTCGTGTAGCCAAATACGGATTATCAATAAAAGGATTTCGATTGCCTTGGGCAAAATTGTTGAATAAATTGCTCATATACGAATTGCGATTGTCTTCATATTGCGAAACGGGATCCTCTGCATTCCATTGCAACAACAAATCAATCATATTGGTGTCGGAAGCAACAGGATTTCCCACCGCAACCATTGAGGGCAAACATTGTGCTCCGTAATGTAAATACATGTACATCAAAATACGAGCGACATCACCTTTCCATTCATCACCTGGATACCAACTCGTAGTGCCAATGGTGTATGAAGCCGTTCCTGATCCGTTGGCAAACAAACGATTGCCGCGACTCGCATTGCGTTGTACGTCACAAGCGCGAAGCATGTGCGCATCGGCACCAGGTCCAATTTGCCCCAAATCGGGATTCCCCAACGATTGTGCATAAATGTGTTCCCGATTCCAGTCGCCGTTGTTGCCGCTATTCGAATTTCGGTCTCGCGTACGGTCATTGGTTGCATCTGCATCTTGTCCTGATTCCCAACCGTAAACGAGCAAAACATTATTGGTATTAGTGGGATCCAAATCAACGGCTTTAATCGCATTCCAAACGCCAGGCGAATACGATAGTTCCACGGTATGGGTGTCAATAATTTTATTGGCTAAGGCATCTTCTAATGCACTTCCCGTTAGCGTCCAGTTAAACCCATTGTAGTACGGAGAAGCAGGCGCACCATTTTGAGCGGATACAATACCTATGGCACATGAGGCCAGAAAGGATAAAAATTTGTTTTTCATGTATGTTATTTTCTTTGGAGTAAGGCCATGTAAAATCCGTCAAATCCAGATTCAGAGGCGAGTATTTTTTCGTCTTTAGCGAATTGAAATTCTTTACCGTTTTCGGTTTGTAAAAAGCGTTTTATTTGCTCTTGATTTTCAGAGGGTAAAACAGAACAGGTCGCGTAGACCAATTTTCCTCCTGGTTTTACCATTTTGGAATAGGTTTCCAAAACTTCGGCTTGAACGGCTCGAATGTTATCTATGAATTCGGGTTGAAGTTTCCATTTGGCATCGGGATTTCGTTTTAATACACCCAAACCACTGCAAGGCGCATCGATAAGCACGCGGTCGGCTTTTTCGTATAGTTTTTTGATTACTTTGGTCGAATCAATGACGCGGTAATCGATATTATGTGCCCCATTTCTTCGGGCGCGTAATTTTAATTCTTTCAGTTTGCTTTCATACAAATCCATGGCAATGATTTGCCCTTTGTTTTGCATCAAAGCCGCAAGATGTAAAGTTTTGCCTCCTGCACCAGCACAAGCATCTATGACTTTCATCCCAGGTTCCACTTCTAAAAAAGCTGCCACTTTTTGGGACGAACCGTCTTGCACTTCAAACCAGCCGTCTTTAAAAACATCGGTCATAAAAACGTTGGCTCGTTCGGGAAGAATCAGTCCTTCCGGAAGATGTGAAATGGGTTCGGTAACAATATCCAAATCCATTAATCGGGCACGAACTTGCTCGCGGGTAGCTTTCAAGGTATTGACCCGTAAAACCACATCGGCCATGCGGTTTTGAGCCGCTATTTCTTTGGTCCAAGTAGCTTCACCGAGTTCTTGTACGCCCAACTCATCCATCCAATCGGGAATCGATTCACGAAGTTTACGGACTTTGGATAATTCGTCAAAACGACCTTTTATTTTACGTTGTGGGGTGTTTTCAAAATATTTCCAATCGGGAAGGGGATAGCCACGAAGGACTGCCCAAACGGCAAACATGCGCCATAACTTATCCCGGTCAAAGGGCGTTTTTACTTCTGCAATCTCGGCATACAATCGCTTCCAACGCACCATGTCGTAAATGGTTTCGGCAACGAATTTACGATCATGACTTCCCCAACGTTTGTCTTTTTTTAAAGCACGGGCTACGACTTTGTCGGCGTATTCTCCTTCATTAAAAATAGCATCAAGGGCATCAATGGTTGTAAATACCAAGTTACGGTGTAATCTCATTATTCAAAATCTAAGCCTGCAAAGGTAACTTTTTTTTCAATTGGGTTAGAGGTACACGCGGATTATGTGACCAAAAAAAAGCAGCTCCGAAGAACTGCTTTGGTATTATTTTTCAGTTTCACAACCGTGATGGTCCAAGCGGCGCATTTCAATGCGTTCAGGTGCATGAAGTACCATAGGGAATTGCTCTACTTTTACCGAACTAGCATCTAAACCGAAGGCTTTTTCTTCTGATAAGGAGTACTTTTTCAACACAAAATAGGAGTTCATGACTATATTTTCAAAGAAAGTAATGTCGCTATCGTTGGATAAGAATTTTTCGGACAGCACAAATTTAAAATCTCCAATAATATTGTTTTTATTCAACGATTCATAGCGGCTGGTGACATCAACCTCGCCATTTTGTACCATGTCTTTGATTACTTCTTTAAACATCAAATTGATCTTCGTTGCTTCACGGAAACCGAGGTAAAAATCAATTCGATACAAATCGTCTTTAATGATTTCCGACACTTTGTATTCTTTGCGATAGGGTTCGTTCAATACATTTACGTGAATAAACCAGTACATATCGGCGCGTTTGGGTCTTTTTTGAAGAATGGAATACATCACTTTTTCTTCAATTTCATCGACGCGATTGGAGTTGGTCATGTACACCAAATGGGTCGCATATTTGGGAATCGATAGGTCCAAACTCAACTCAGCCAGTACTTTTTTGTAATTGTCGATTTTAACAATCTTGGTATAACTTTTACTAATTTTCTTCGCCAAATACCAAGTCGACATGATGCTAATTAAGATGATGGCGATGAATAAGGTCACAAATCCACCGTCCATGAATTTTACAATATTAGCAGCCAAGAAGCTGAATTCAATGGCCAAATAAACAATGATGAGTGGGGCAATGAAATACCATTTCACTCTTTTTAAAATCAAATAATAATTGAGCAAAATAGTGGTCATGATCATACACAAAATGATCGCTAAACCATACGCGTGCTCCATATTGCTCGATTCTTTGAAGTAAAGTACGATTCCCACACAACCTAAAAACAAAAGCCAATTGATAGAAGGAATGTACAATTGTCCTTTTTGATCGGAGGGAAATTTGATGCGCACTTTGGGCCAAAAATTAAGTCGCATCGCCTCATTAATTAAGGTAAACGAACCACTAATTAAGGCTTGCGAAGCGATCACTGCTGCAAGGGTAGCCACCACAATTCCGATGGGTTGAAACCATTTGGCCATAATTAAATAGAAGGGATTCGGATTGGAACTTCCCAATTCCATTAAGGTTAGTCCTTGATGGTCTAAAAGATAGGCCCCTTGTCCGAAGTAGTTCAAAATCAATGTAACTTTAACAAACATCCAACTTACTCGAATGTTTTTTCGACCACAATGTCCCATGTCGGAATACAATGCTTCAGCTCCAGTAGTACATAAGAATACGGCTCCGAGAATGAAAAAGCCTTGTTCACTGACATCACTGGTCAACATATGGTAAGCGTAATAAGGGTTTAAAGCCCGAAATACATCCAAGTTTTGAGTCATTTGAATCACACCCAAAACACCGAGCATGGTAAACCAAATCAGCATCATTGGGGCAAAGAATTTTCCCACTAATTTGGAGCCAAATTGTTGAATGGTAAACAGTACAAATAAAATACTAATTACAATGGGAATGGTTGGGATGTCGGGATTAAAATTGCGCAATCCTTCTACCGCAGAGGATACCGATACAGGTGGCGTAATAATTCCATCCGCTAACAAGGCGCTACCTCCAATGATGGCAGGCACAATAAGCCACTGAATTTTGGTTCGTTTGACCAAGGCATATAACGCAAAAATTCCTCCCTCACCGTGGTTGTCGGCTCCTAGCGTGATGATTACATATTTCAGGGTGGTTTGTAAGGTAAGCGTCCAGAAGATACAGGAAAGTCCGCCTAAAATTAAATCTTGCGAAATAACACTGTCGCCGATGATGGCTTTCATAACATACAAAGGAGAAGTACCTATATCGCCATAAATGATCCCCAAGGTTACCAATAATCCCGCAGCCGAAAGTCTACTGTGAAGATTTTGATGTGAATGCGAACTCATAAAAAAATATTAAAAAAGTTCACAAATGTATTACTTTTCAAAGTTCTAAAATAAAAAAGCACCGAAATTATTCGATGCTT
Source organism: Flavobacteriaceae bacterium (assembly GCA_947463515.1). Classification (GTDB taxonomy): domain Bacteria; phylum Bacteroidota; class Bacteroidia; order Flavobacteriales; family Flavobacteriaceae; genus Flavobacterium. The sequence continues at coordinate 50,995 of CANHRI010000005.1, read as the reverse complement.
TGGGTATGATTTTTTTAACTTCTCTTTAACGACCTCTATTTTCAAATTAATTTCTTGAAAGTCGCGAGGAAGTACTAGTCTCTGAACGCATGCTACGACTCGAACCCGAACTGGAATAGTCTTGACGCGAGGGCCGAGGTGCGCTATAGTCTTGTCGTGCAGGCCGCGGACTTACACTGCTCGCACTTGGCGTGTAGTCTTGACGTGAAGGTCGAGGTGCGGGTGCACTATAGTCTTGTCGTGTGGGGCGCGGACTTACACTGCTCGCGCTTGGCGATGGCGTATAGTCTTGACGTGTTGGTCGAGGTGTGGGTGTGCTATACTCTTGACGAACAGGGCGCGGACTAACAGTAGTTGTACTTGGTGTGTAGTCTTGACGCGTGGGTCGAGGTGTAGTTGTAGTGGTGCTGTAATCCGAACGTGTGGGTCTTGGAGCCGATGTAGTGGAAGCCAAAGTATAGTTTTCACGAACAGGTCGTGTCGTAGAAGTGGTGTTACTAAAATTTTGGCGAATCGGACGTGGACTAGTTGCTTCGCTATAATTAGCACGTGTAGGTCTAGGATTGGTTGTAGCACCGCTTGTTAGATCCTGACGTACGGGTCGAGTTTCAGAAGCACTGGTCCAATTGCCACGCACAGAACCTGTTTCGGGACGCGTAGCGGTTTGATTATCACGAGTACCCACCAATGAATTATGGGTATCGGGATAGGCCACATTGCGAACGGTACGGGTACGATCTAACTCATAACGGTTGGCAATTCCTTGGTTGCGGTAAGCAAATCCCCGTTGCGGATGATGCCGTTCAATAAAGTTGCCGCGTCGACCAAAATAGTGCGAGTATCCCCATTGGCAACGACGGAAATTCACGTAATTGTATTGGAATCCAAAGTTGATGCATAATCCGATGTGATGACGGTAACGAAAAATGGGAAAAGGATGCCAAGCATAATAGTAGTTTGGATAAAAGCCCCAATACCATGAAGAACAATAGGGCTGGTAGTACGGTTGCCAGAAATAATTGTAAATCACAGGCGTTCCCACATAAACCGGTTCATAAATGTAGTTGGTACCGTATAGAAAAGTATCGCCTACCACTTGCACTTGTACCCGTCGGTTGCGGGTATCTTTTTCAACTTCAACGGTGGCCACGTCTTGGTATTGATCGCGTCCCATCACGGCTTGCACCACGATAATATGTTGATTTCCTTCAATCGATTCGACTACCCGTAAATAATCAACTTGGTTGTCAAGGTTCAAATCCAAATTGGATATGGGAGTTTCGGGATTGTTTAAACGGCGTTCAAAATCTTCCAAGTCACGAGCTTCCCCAAAAATAGAGGCAACGGCGCGAAGGTCTAAGTTGTCGCTTATCTCTGAATCGGTAGCACTTACCGTTGTCCGATTTTGTGCCCCACTCCATGTTAGACTCAAGCCCAACAACATGCTGTATAGTAGTTTCGTTTTCATAACTGTGGAATTTAAAGTTCGTTACATAAAAACCAAACACTGTGCCAAAATACCAAAATCAAAATTGCCATCTAACCAATTATGTTTATTTTCGTTGGAAATACTGGGGATCATGCGCGTTTTTTTTGGCTTTTTTTGTTGTTTTCTTTTTTGGAATTGTGCTTCTGTAACTTCCTCAAAGTATGCTCAACCGATAACTGGGGTCACCGTAGATACCTTGCTTTTTGAAACCGTGAGTATTCGTGCAATCGCCATCTCGGGACAAACCGTTTTTTACGCGGGGAGTCAAAGTAAAATGGGCCGAATCGATTTGGTGACGCGCAAACATTGGCCACAAATACTACCTACTGCGACCCCCACCGAATTTCGTTCGTTGGCTTTACATCAAGGAAAATGGTTTGCCCTTTCCATTGGGAATCCTGCACTTCTTTATTCGGGTCCTTTGGAAGGCGAAGGTAGTCGTTTGCTGTATCAAGAGTCGCATGAAAAAGTTTTTTACGACGCACTGCATTTTACTGCAACCGGAACGGGTTGGGCCATGGGCGATCCGACGCAACAGGCGATGGCGTTATTGAAGTCGGAAGATGGGGGTGCCCATTGGTATCGTGTTCCTGAGGATAAAGCTCCTGTTTTGGCTCCCGGTGAAGCCGCTTTTGCCTCGAGCAATACCACTATTTGTAGTGCGGGGAAATCGCTTTGGATTTTTACTGGAGGAATACAATCCCGCGTTTGGCGCTCTAATGATGAGGGGAAAACGTGGACTTCGATTGCTGTGCCTATCGCCCAAGGCAGTGCCATGGAAGGAATTTTTTCAGGGGATTTTTACAATGCCAACATTGGAGTAGCTGCTGGAGGGAATTATGACAAACCAGCCCAAACAGTTGGAAATATCATTTACACCCACGATGGTGGGAGCACGTGGAATCCTATTGATGCGCCTCAAGAACCCGGCTATATTTCGGGGATTCAATTTATTCCGTCGGGTAAAGGTAAAGAATGGTTGACGGTAGGTGCAGGGGGATTGTATTATGCGTTTGACCAAGGGAAACAATGGAAATGTTTGTGGCCCGAATCTCATTTGTATACCATGCAATTTGTCGATGCTCAAACCGTAATTGTGGCAGGTAAAAATAAAATCTTTCGTTTACGATTGTACCGAAACTAAAAAAAACAGCCCTTTTGAAGAGCTGTTTAGTAATTAATTTCTGCGGCGTTCTTTTAACTGTTCTACCAATTTTCGATTGAAATCTTCTTCTGCCCGTCTCAATTTGATAATCTTCAAAGCCGGGAGTACACCCCGTAAATCGGCAATTAATTTCTTGCGAAGTTTAAACAATTCCTCTTCATTGGTTTCCATTTGGGCCAACACCGTTTGCGCTTCTTTTTCAGTCATTTTATCCAACTGATTTTCCTCTTTTCGGTCCATAAAAGCTTTTAATTTTTGACGACGGATTTCGGCTTGTTTGTCCTCAAAAGCATTGTATATGGGCCAAAACTTAGCAGCCTCATCCGGAGTTAAGCGAAGTTCTTGAGTGATAAAGGCTACTTTTAGTGATTTTACTTGTTCTTTTTTCTCTTCAATGCGTTCCCGCAATCGACCGCCTGGTTGCGCAAAAGCGTTCACTGTCCCCAAGAAAAGGAGGGTTAGCACTAAAATTCGAAAAGCATTTTGAATTGTTTTCATAGTTTGTGATTAAATTTCAATGTTATTGTGTTATGCTGTAGTCCAACGCTTCATTTTCAAGAAGCGTTTCCTCTAAAACCTCTGCCTCGGTATCAGAAGTAACTGGCCCTTCTATATTTTGGAGTTCAATAAGTTCCAAATAATGTTCGTCGGTGAGGTCAGTATTTTCGCTTACATACGAAGCAATGGCGCTCCAATGGGCTTCTTCCTCTTTTTGCACTTCCCAACGCCACAGCATTCCAATTCCCAATCCAATGACCAATACAGCGGCCATTCCATAAAAAGTTTTAGCATTTTTACGCCAAAAAGAAATCGATTTTACAGGCGTCTGCTCCTCAAGTCGGTTTTGAAGTCGTGTCGAAAACGATTCAAAATAGCCTTCGGGTACGGTAAAGCCACTGGGGTTCTTCGGCGGGTTATTTAAGTTAAACGGATTCATATACTTTAGATATTGTTCGCGTGGATTGGTTTAATTTGTTTTAATAAATTCTTCAATTTTTTTTACAGCATGATGGTAAGAGGCTTTTAATGCCCCTACTGAAGTTCCTAGAATTTCCGACATTTCTTCGTATTTTATCTCCTGAAAGTATTTCATTTTAAAAACCAATTGTTGTTTTTCGGGCAAGCGAGCAATCGCCTCTTGGAGTTGCAATTGAAATGCTTCGCCTTCAAAATAAACATCGGTTTCCAATTTAGCTAGTGCTTTCTCTTGCCATTCTGAATGCGTGAATCCTTGACGTTTATTTTTTTGTTGTAAAAAAGTAAGCGACTCATTTGTAGCAATTCGGTAGATCCATGAATACAATTTGCTCTCGCCTTTGAAATCTTTTAAGTAGGTATGTACTTTGATGAAGGTGTTTTGCAACACATCGTCGGCATCATCATGATCCAAAACAATACTTCGAATATGATAATAAAGGGGTTTTTGATAGTATTGGAGAAGCTTTCCAAAAGCCGTGTCTCGGGTTTTCGGATGCAATAGTTCTTGAATAAAAGCTTTTTCGTTTTCCAAACTACTTTTTTTGATTTAGACCTTTCAGAAAACAAAAGGTTTAAAACAGCTTTGTTAAGGCGAAGGATTTGAATTTACTGCGGGCTCATTCGGCGTTACTATAGCGACAGTATCTTGGATTACAGTTCGCGGTTGACGCGTAGCGGTGGGTTGCACAGGAAGGTAAACTTCGGTAATCCATAGTGAAGGATGGGGCGTGTCTTCCCCATTTTTGCGGTATATTTCAATCACATTTAAATGGGTTAAACGCGCCCATTTCTTGGTGTTGATGTATTGAATTCCTTTGTTCCACGCCTTTTGCGTATGAGAATAATCGCCTTTCAGTTGCACCCGTAACGCTTTAAACGGTGGAAGCACTCCAAATGCAATGTCGCTGCCCTCTTCAATGGCAATGGTGTCCTTCACGGGAATGCAAACCGAATAATCCACGACGCGGGCTTCTTTGTCCCATTTGTGGTAGATAATAAAAGGTTTTCCAGCAGCTTGAACAGCATTTTTTTTGAAAAACCATTGCATTTTAGGCAAGGTTGTTTTGATGCTTCGGGTTAGATTTTTCTCTTTACACCGCACAAATTGTTTCAAATAAAACGTACGCGGTTGATTGACCAATCCCATCACTTTAACTTGAAACGTCTTTAGCTCTCGCGAAATACTTTTCTCTAAACCAACCAAAGTTCTTTCATACAAATTACCCATAGACGATTGCACTCCTCCTTGAAAAAAGGCTTTAATTTTTGAATTAAAGTCCAACGTCCCTTTAGCGGTTAATTGAACCTTTGTGCCGCCTAACGTATCTTTGAATTGCCAGGTATAGTGCGTAAGCTGACCGTTTTCATCGCTAAGATAGCGCAATAATTCAGCGTCTTTGTATTGTAGCGTTTTTAAATTTCCTTCCCGACTTCCCGACCACTCCGCATGCGCATTTTTACCGGATGAACTTTCGGGATATTTGAATTGTGTTCCTTCATGTTCTACAATCCAAGCGGCAAAGGTTTCCCAATTGCGCAAATCATTTACATAATCAAATACTACGGAGCGTTTGTTTTTGATGTAAAGACTTTTGGTTACGGAATAGGAAGGTTTTTGAGTAGCAACAAAAACTGCAGTGCCCAATAAAAAGAGTAAGGCAATAAAAAATAAGTAGCGTAAAATCTTCATAACCGCAGCTTAGGTGGGTAAAGGTATGAAAATTAATAGGTCTTCTTAATGCTTTGTTGCAAATTTTATGACAAATAAAAGGGCAATAAAGGCAAAAAAGGCAATCAAAATCTTATAATTTCCTTTATAAAAAAGTTGATGCAGTGCTTTGTCTTTTCGGTAGGCAATAACCATGGCAATGACAAAAGCAATAACAAAAAAAACCGCAAACACCAATTGTCCTTTTGTAAACATAGCAAAAATAGTTTTCAACAAAGGTAGGTAATCCGTGGGATTCTTTTTACTTTGTCGAGGTAAAAAAATGAGTTATGCAACGACAATTAGAAGCCGTAACTGAATTTCATCAAGCCTTTGGTTTGGGAATTCGCACTACCCCTACAGCCGACCTTGGCGAGTCCACCCATCTTCTTCGATTTAATTTAATGAAAGAGGAAAATGAAGAGTATTGGGAGGCAGTACAAAACAAAGATTTAACTGAGATCGCCGATGCTTTGGGTGATATGCTTTACATTTTATGTGGAACCCTACTTGAGCATGGGTTGCAGCATAAAATTGAAGCGGTTTTTGAAGAGATCCAACGCAGTAATATGAGTAAATTGGGTGCCGATGGTAAACCCGTGTACCGCGAAGATGGTAAAGTCATGAAAGGGCCCAACTATTTCAAACCCGATGTAGCCAAAATACTCGAACGCTAATTTGACGTAAATCCATGCGACTCCCTTTTTATCTCATTCTTCTTATCACTGGATTTATTCTCCTGCGGTTTTTTTACGTGGTTCGAGGATATCGCCGCTACAAGCGTTTGGGGCAGTTTCGTTATTTTAGGAACGAGCTCCTCTACACGGCACTTTATTTGTGTTTGCTGTTTGGTTTTATTTTTTGGGCACAAGCCAACAATGTTTCTTTCTAAAGAGTATGCGAATTCATGTTTTTTTTGGGGTACTACTGCTATGTTTCGGGTGTAAAGAACCTCCGAAAGAAGTGGCTGCACCCCAGAAAGAGATACTACTACTTGCACGGCACGAATCGGGAAATATCGTAGAGTACCGACACGAATTGAAATGGTATTCGGACAGCACGTTTGAATACAATTCTAAAGCCAAAGATCACGGGCACACCAAATACGAAAAGTTTGAAGGTAAAGCCTACCTCCAATCGGATACACTTCATTTTAGTAGAAAGGACATGAATGGATCAGGAGGTAAAGCGGTCTTCAAAAATGGGATGCTTGAGTTTGTAGGGGAAGCGCAAAATTTCCGTTTGGATGTAGTACAAAACAAAACGGTCTTGCGTTCGGTTGTAGACCTGCATCCATTTCCAGAGTATGCTCTTTTTACGTATTCGCCCAAAAAAAAGGATCGGAATACGCCCTATGATTTAAGTGTAGATGAGTTTAATCGGGTGCGTGAATTGATTGAATGTGTTTTTGACGAACAAAAAGACGTTTTAAAACCGTCAAACGATTATGTCAAACAATGTATTTCCTACCGTAATCGCAAAGGCGACATTGAAGTTCGTGTCTATTTGCATTGCAAAAATGCCTTAGACCCCAGCGCCTTTCGTTACCAACCCCTGATTCTTCGCGATGTTGGAAATTGTAGCGTGACTTTTGTGCTGTCGTTTAAGGCGAATTATTACGTGGATTTTAAAGTTGCCCATACCCCTGAAACCCCTGAAGAAAAATAACCCATTGCATTATCTTTTTTCTCGGGAAAGAAACGCCTTGGCCCATTCCATTTTTTCGGTATCCCACTCGATATTTTCAATGTGATGAGTAATGCCATCCTTAGTTTGTAGCGTGATAGAATCGCCATCGACTTCAAAACGCAATATACTGTCCTGCGGTAAGGTATTGGAAAAAGTAGTTCCCACAATCAATAAACCGTCTCTCTCCCAACGAAGGTAGGTGCTGTTGGGTTTTTCAAAAGCATTCGTTATCAATACGAAAGCAAAAAACACACTCACTGTTTCCAAATGATGGGATTGTTCAAAAAAATGCAATCCCAAGCCGGTAAAAATTAATAACGCAATACCCGCTACCAAACTCAACGATAGAATCGAATGGTGTGTTTGTCTCGGAATGATAAAGGTATTTGCATCGGGTAAAGACGGGAACCAAATCGGGACAACAAAAAAAGCCACGGTATAGAGGATAGTGAGCACATAACTCAAGGTAAAACAGACTTCTATTTTCCAATAAAACCCACAAAATAAAGTGATGCTTTGAAGTAAAAAGGCACAAATTTTAAGTACAAAGGGTAAGGGATAGTTCATATCGTTTGAATCTAAATCATTAGTTTAGGATTAATTGGACAAAAACACTGTGAAGCCATCGGTCAAATTTGAATCCGGTTTCCTTGAGAATGCCTTTCACTTCAAATCCCATACGTTCATGAAAAGCAATACTTGCTGTATTTTCAGCATCAATTACACCAATCATCGTATGAAATCCGTTGGTTCTTGCCGAGGTAATCAAAGTGGATAGGAGCGCTTTGCCAATTCCTTTCCCTTGCCAATCTGGATGGGTGTAAACAGAGTGTTCTACAGTAAATCGATAGGCTTCCCGAAAACGAAATTCGCCATAATATCCAAAACCAACGATTGTATTTCCGTGGGTAGCTACAAAAATGGGAAATCCTTTTTGCAATTTCTCATCAAAAAGTGCAACTTGCTGCGCTGCCGTTCGCGGGTTGTAATCATACAATGCTGTGGCATTCAAGATGTTGTAATTGATGATCTCGAGTAAGGGCTCCACGTCGGAAGCCGTGTAAGGTCGAATTGTAATTTCCATGCCCAAAAATACAAATTAAAAACAGGTATTTCTACGCGAATGGAACTCCTTTGCATCGCCTAGCTTTGCAGGGTATGACTTTGATAATGCTCCTTATCGAACAAGGCAGTACGGGATTTTTGATTCCCTGTCTGCAAGATCAAGGGAGGTTCCTGGGGCCGGCTTTACTGACTTTTGGCTTGGTTCTGGGACTAACCTTGGGCTACTATTTAATCTTTCAATGTCCCAAAACGCATCGCGATCGCTGTGTTCAATTGCGCCGAATGTTGTTTCTCACGGGAATGTTGTTTCTCTTCTTTCTATTTTTTTCAGATACCTTTTAAATACAAACGTCCGTTATAATTTTCTCAAAAAGGTTTCCCATTCCTGAAACCCTTTGTACCTTTGTGTTCCATTTCGAATTACCATGGTTTATCCTAAAATTCCTTTGGCACAATCGGTTATAGAAATATTCCGGCAGCAAGGGATTCAACATATTGTCATTTCACCGGGGTCGCGTAATGCACCGCTCACGCTCGGTTTTACATTGCAATCCTATTTTACCTGTTACAGCATCGCAGATGAACGATCGGCTGCTTTTTTTGCCCTTGGATTGGCGCAACAATTGCAAAAACCCGTTGCCGTCGTTTGTACTTCGGGTTCGGCCGTACTTAATTACTATCCCGCTGTAGCAGAAGCCTTTTACAGTCAGATTCCCCTAATAGTCGTTTCCGCCGATCGACCCCCGTCCAAAATTGATATCGGTGACGGGCAAACTATTCGTCAAACAAATGTCCTGTCGCAGCATACCGTTTTTAATGCCAATTTGACCGAAATGGCTTCAGTGGAAAACGATCGACTGATTTATGAAGCTATAGAAGCCTCCATGACACAAAAAGGTCCTGTGCATTTGAATGTTCCTTTTGAAGAGCCCTTGTACGAAAGGGTTCCTGAGCTTACCGTAACCATAAGTTCGCCTCCTGTAAAAAACAAAGAAGTTGAGGTGCTGGAGTCGTATGTTCCTTTTATAGAGCAATGGAATAAGGCGCAACGCAAATTGGTTTTGGTGGGTGTTCATACGCCCCATTCCATCGCTACCGAGTTGTTGCAGCAGTTAATGCGCGATCCTTCGGTATTGGTGATGACCGAAACCACATCCAACCTGCATCATCCCGATTGTATTGATTCGATTGATACCCTGATTACTCCTTTTGAATCTTCAGAAAAAGAGGCTTTTCAACCCGATATTCTGCTCACTTTTGGCGGAATGGTGGTGTCCAAGCGTATCAAAGCGTTGTTGCGAAATTATGCTCCTCAAGCACATTGGCACATAGACCCGCTTCGGGCGTATGACACGTATGGATGTTTGACCCATCATTTTAAAATCACTCCCAGCCAATGGTTAAGCATGTTTTTACCCCAAACACAAGCGCTAAGGAGTTCGTATCGGGATACTTTTTTAACCCTACGCGACCATCGTCGTCAAAAAGCAGCGGAGTATCTTGCCAACATCCCTTTTTGTGATTTAAAAGTTTTTGAAAAACTACTACCCCAAATTCCACCGCACACGCATTTGCAAGTGAGTAATAGCTCGGCCATCCGCTATGCACAATTGTTTTCTACCGATGCTAGTGTTGAGGTTTTTTGCAATCGAGGCACTAGTGGCATTGATGGAAGCACCTCGACGGCAATTGGTGCTGCGGTTGCGAGTGGGGTACCTACAACATTAATCACGGGCGATATCAGCTTTTTATACGACAGTAATGCCTTGTGGAATGCGTATATCCCCAAAACGTTTACCCTAATTGTCATCAACAATGGAGGAGGGGGTATCTTTAGAATTCTCCCTGGACATGAAGAAACGCCTACTTTTACTACGTTTTTTGAAACATCTCATTGTTTTACAGCGCAACATTTGGCAGCGATGTACGGATTGGATTATCATTCGGCTTCCTCCGAAAGTACACTTGAGACCGCTTTGGAGACCCTTTTTGGGGAACGCGAACGGCCACAATTACTAGAAATATTTACCCCAACACAAAAAAACGATCATTATTTACGTACCTTTTTTAAATCTTTGGTTTAAAAATAAAAACCACACCTCATGCAAATCGGAAAGACCAATCTATTGACCATTGCCCGCGAAACCACAGTTGGCTTATTTTTATCGGACGGCACTTCAGACGTATTATTACCCAAAAAGTATCAACCCAAGGTGTATGCCGTGGGTGAAGCGCTTGAAGTATTTGTCTATTTGGACCACATGGAACGTCCCGTGGCGACCACGCTTAAGCCGTATGTGCAGGTGGACCAATTTGCCCATTTGAAGGTAAATTATATAAATGCCTACGGAGCGTTTTTGGATTGGGGATTGGAAAAAGATTTGTTCGTTCCGTTTCGTGAACAAGCTCAACCGATGGAAACAGGGAAAAGGTATTTGGTGTATGTTTTTTTGGATGAAAAAACCAATCGATTGGTAGCTTCGAGTCGCATTCATCGTTTTGTAAAAGAAACCGATGTTCCTTTAGAACCGGGACAAAAAGTGAGTGTGATGATTACCCATTTTTCGGATGCCGGTGTCAATGTGATTATCGAGCATCAATACCGAGGGTTGGCTTTTCAAAATCAGGTTTTTGATGAAACACTACGCTTTGGAAAAACGTATACGGCCTATGTGAAACAAGTACGTTCTGACGGGAAAGTAGATATTGTTTTTCAACCGATGGGTGAGTCGTTAATTGAAGCCGCGGTGCAAAAAATTCTTGCCGAACTTCATGCAAATCGTGGCTTTTTGGGATTGCATGACAATTCGCATCCTGAGGATATCAAAACCGTGTTGAAAATGAGCAAGAAAACCTTCAAGAAAGCCATTGGTCAACTCTATAAAGACCGCCGTATTTCCATTGAGGAGCAAGGGATTTTTTTAAAGTAAAATAGTATGAATCAGTGATACGTTCTGCACTTTTGAACGTAGCTTTATGAAACCTAAAACTACAATATTTCTATTGTTGGATTGATTTTTTTCAGTTCTTGTAGAAAGGCATCAGCGTGTTGTGGCGACACAAAAATATCATCAAATTGATTGTACGTAATAATGAAACCTTTAATGTCTAATGCAGGTTTCAATGTCACGGGAACAAACAATCCTTTGTGTTTTTTGATGGATTTAATTGTACCCACAGGAATCCGTCCACGTATAGGCCCCGAACGGTAAAACAAAAAGTTTTGTCGCAGCACATAACGTGTATCCAACAATACCCATATGATAAAACCAATCGTCAATCCAATAACAAGGACTGCAATGAAAGGTGTTTCTCCTTCACGGTAAGCCAAATATAGAAGTCCTAGCATAGAAACCACCAACAACCATAGTAGGGTAGTGGTGAAAGCGTTTTTGGTAGAAAAAAAACGGGTCATACGATGTAACTTTAGGGTTTAGGGCTTTTTACCTTACAAAAATAAAGAAATCCTGTATTGGAAAGCGAAAAAGGGTTAAAAAAATCGTTGTATTTGTTCGGTTTTTCTTCAGTGATTTTAACCAAATTTAGGATTTGATTTAGGTAACTTTTCTCAAGAATAAATGTATTTTTACGCTTTGATAATTAAAAAAATAATTAAAAATATAGAAGACTTATGAGTGCCATCGCATGGAAAACGGTACGTGAATTTGAAGATATTACGTATAAAAAATACAATGGAGTTGCCCGAATTGCTTTCAATCGTCCAAACATTCGCAACGCTTTTCGCCCAAAAACCACTGCAGAATTATTGGAAGCGTTTCATGATGCCCAAGAAGACACATCGATTGGTGTTGTGCTTTTGTCGGCAGAAGGACCTTCAACCAAAGACGGAATTTGGTCGTTTTGTTCGGGTGGAGATCAAAAGTCGCGCGGCCATCAAGGCTATGTAGGGGATGATGGGTACCATCGGTTGAACATATTAGATGTACAGCGTTTAATTCGTTTTATGCCAAAAGTTGTTATCGCCGTTGTTCCCGGATGGGCCGTGGGGGGCGGACACAGTTTGCATGTGGTATGTGATATGACTTTGGCCAGTATAGAACACGCGATTTTTAAACAAACCGATGCCGATGTGACCAGTTTTGACGGCGGATATGGTTCGGCGTATCTCGCTAAAATGGTAGGCCAAAAGAAAGCGCGAGAAATCTTTTTCTTGGGTCGGAATTACTCAGCGCAAGAAGCTTTTGAGATGGGAATGGTCAATGCTGTTGTCCCACATGAGGAGTTGGAACAAACGGCTTATGAATGGGCACAAGAAATTTTGGCCAAATCACCAACGGCCATCAAAATGCTAAAATTTGCCATGAATCTTACCGACGATGGCATGGTTGGACAACAAGTTTTTGCCGGAGAAGCTACCCGTTTGGCCTACATGACCGACGAAGCCAAAGAGGGTAGAGATGCTTTTTTAGAAAAGAGAAAGCCGAATTTTGAAAAAAAATGGTTGCCTTAAAATCAAACTATTATGACTCGTTATTTAAAGTATATTTTGCTACTGATTGTTGGCGTTTTACATGCCCAAGAGGAAATAAAAACCATTGAAAAACCGTGGCGCGTTGGGCTACATTATGTGGGAAATATTCGCAATGAAAATGTGTTCAGTGCAAGCTACAACGGCATTATGGGACTAGATGTGTCCTACGTTTTTGCACAAACACCTGGGGTTGATTTTCGTGCGGCGATAGACCTCAATTTTTTTTCCGGTCGTGATGCCAATCGAACCTTTACACGATGGGACGTTAACGATATGGTGATGTTGAATCCAACCATTGGGGCATCGTTTAAACTGAGTGCTAGGTTTCGCCCGTATGCCCATATTGGCATCGCACTTTTTCAAATCAAGTCCGAAATTCCCCGTTCCAGTTTGCAATTGAACGATCCGTTTGATCCCGTGTTTACGCCGGGTTCTACCTTTAAAGTATCCGAGAATTACCGTCCATTGACCTTACAAGTGGGCTGGGAATGGCAACTCTTTTCCCAAGCACAGTTGCGTATGGGGTACACTTATTTGCCGATTGAAAATAATGTAAACGGTCATTTGTTAACTTTTGGATTGGGATATCGATTATAAAATATGTTGTATGGAATTTACCAATGAACCTTTGTCTCTTGAACAGCTTCCACAATTTGAGCACGTTCCTTTACATCCCTTACACGCTACGTATGTAAAAGTGGTTGCGCTACAAGCCTTGGGGTTTGATTTGGCACTCATGCTCGTGGCTTGTTTTGTCTATGCAAAAGCCGATGATTTTTCATCGATTGAAGCGCTTGTTTTTTGGGGTGGGAGCTTGGTATGCATCGGATTGATTGCGGTAATGATGTATTTCAGTTTTCGAAAAAAAGCGTATGCCTTTCGTGAACATGATGTACTTTTTCAATACGGAATTATTTCGACCAACACCAAAATCATTCCCTACAACCGCGTGCAACACGTGGCCTTACACGAAGGGTTTTTGTCTCGAAATTTTGGGTTGGCACAAGTTGAAATTTACACTGCCGGCGTGCATGGTGGCGATATCAAGATTCCAGGAATTTTGAAAGAAGATGCCGAACGGATTAAGCAATTGTTGATGGGTAAAATTCAAAAAGAACTTTGATGGACTTTCAGTTTCAAGAACCCCAACAGCAATCCAAAGTAGGGGTGCTCCTTCTTTTTCTCGATTCATTGCAAAAAATTTTACGTGCCATAGCGCCGATCATTTTAATCATTGTATTAAAGGGAGGAACCATCAGTGCCTTTATTTTGTTTATGCTTTTGATGGGTACCTTTTTGTTGGTGGCCTGCATTGCCTATTTGCGTTTTACCCATTTTACCTTTCATATTGATCGCGACTTAGGTGAGTTTATCGTGTTTGATGGTATTTTGACAAAAACAAAAACCGTAATTCAACTATCAAAAATTCAGCAAGTTAATCTTACGCAAAATTTATTACAACGGTTGATTGGCGTGTATGGAATTCAAGTGGACACGGCAGGTGCCGATCGTCATGAAGCCCAAATCAAAGCCGTTTCTCGTGCTGTGGCGTTGGCCTTAAAAAAAGCATTGATTGAAAATCAAATGGCCACAACTCCAGAAGCAACGCTTGAAGAACAACCTGAAATAATAGCCCCAAAACCCTTTCTCAAAATTCATTTTATCAGTCTGATTAAAATTGGAATTACCTCCAACTATATCAAAAGTGTGGGTTTGATTCTAACCTTCTTTTTTTCCATTTGGGGAAAATTACACGAAATTGGAGAAGAAGCTTGGCTTGAGGAGAAAATAGCGGAACAAGATTGGCTATATCAATCGGTAATCTATTCGATAGTGCTCGGAATTGCAAGTCTTTTTACCATTGTCTTTTTGATTAATCTAGGGCGAACGGTACTTCGCTATTTTAACTATACCATGCAACAGCAGCAGGGTTCTTTGTTGCTTTCATTTGGTTTGATCAATACAAAAAATACGGTGTTGCGTCCCTCACGTGTGCAATCGGTAGTCATTTCTCAAAATTTTTTTCAAAAAAAGTTGAATGTGCTTGAAATGAAAATTCGTCAAGCCATTAGCGATGAAAAAAATCAACAAAAAGACCGTATTGAAGTCCCAGGCTGCAATGCCCGTGAAAAAGAAGCGATTTTGGAGTTGATCTACGGACATCAACCGCCTATGGGCTTAGTGATGAAAGCCAACTGGCGACGTTTGGTTTTTAATCTGTTTCTCACTGTATTTCTTCCCGTTGTGGTAGCTATTTGTTTCAAACCCTATTTTGAAGAGGTTTCAAACCGTTTGTTTTTTGGGGTGTTGGCAGTCTATACTATTTTACTATCGGTGTACCATTATTTTTCATATAAAAATTATACGTTTTATGTGAGCGATCAGTACATTCATCGTCGCTCGGGAGCATGGGATATTGCAGTTGACATTCTAGAAACCGACAAAATTCAGGCGATTACTACCTCACAGTTGTTTTGGCATAAAAATTTGAATATTGGGTCGGTAACTTTGCATACTGCTGCGGGAAATATCAGTTTTTATTTAGCTAACTTTGACACGTTAAAACATTATGTCAATCGTTGGCTCTACGGTTTAGAAAGCCAAAATCACAATTGGATGTAATTAAAGCATGGGTTTATGAAACAATGGATTGAAGCCGCACGGGTTCGCACTTTACCACTTTCAATTTCGGGTATTTTAGTCGGAAGTTTTTTTGCGATGTCCCAGTCCCGATTTAACTGGAAAATTGTCATTTTGGCCCTCACGACCACAGTGGGACTTCAGGTTTTATCCAATTTTGCCAATGACTATGGCGATGGGGTAAAAGGGACTGATAATGAAGACCGAGTGGGGCCGCAACGCGCGATCCAAAGCGGAGCAATTACACCAGGCGCAATGCGTTACGCTATTTTTGTCACGGCTTTTCTGACTTTAGTTTCGGCCATTCTATTGATTTACAAAGCCTTTGGTGTCCAGAATTTTTTGTATTCCCTTATCTTCTTTGTCCTCGGAATATTAGCTATAGCCTCTGCCATTCGTTATACCGTTGGTAAAAATCCTTACGGATACCGCGGTTTGGGTGATATATTTGTTTTTGTATTCTTCGGATGGGTCAGTACGGTGGGTATTTCCTTTATGATATTGAAAGAATTGGACCCTGTTTTATTTTTACCGGCAACAGCGATTGGATTTTTAAGTGTGGCGGTGTTAAATTTGAATAACATGCGCGATGAAGCCTCCGATCGTAAAGTGGGAAAAAACACATTGATTGTTAAAAACGGCGGTACATGGGGTAAAAAATACCATCAGTTTTTAATTGTTTCTGCTATGGTGTTGTTTTTAGCATTTGCGTATTGGTTTGATAGGCAATATGATGTTAATCCCCACCACTTTAATATTGACAATTATTTCTTTGTGGTGTTTTATTTGCCTCTTATTTTTCATTTAAAACGCGTTCGTCAAAACACCGAACCTCGTTTGTTGGATCCAGAGTTGAAAAAAGTAGCTCTAAGTACCTTTTTTATCAGTGTCGTCATGGCGTTGCAACTTATTTTCTTTTTCTCCGACGAAACCTTGTACTTGCTTTCAACATTATTTGAATAAAACAAAACACACACACACATTATGGAAATTACATTTTACGGACACGCTTGTATTTCAATTGCAACGCAGGGGAAAACGCTATTGTTTGATCCTTTTATCACAGGGAATCCCAACGCGGCGCATATTGATATTATGCAACTCAAAGCCGATTATATTTTATTGACTCATGCGCACCAAGACCATATTTTGGATGCCGAGGCCATTGCAAAAAACACTGGAGCCACGATTATCTCCAATTATGAAATTGCCTCACATTACGGGGCTAAAGGATTTTCCTACCATCCGATGAATCATGGAGGCAGTTGGCGTTTCGATTTCGGTACTTTACGCTATGTCAATGCTATTCATACGAGTTCGTTCCCCGATGGAAGTTACGGCGGACAACCTGGAGGCTTTGTATTAGAAGGTGAAAAAAACATCTACATCGCGGGAGACACGGCTTTGACCTTTGATATGAAATTAATACCGATGCGTACCGCTTTGGATTTAGCTGTTCTACCCATAGGTGATAATTTTACTATGGATGTACATGATGCTGTAATTGCAGCCGATTTCGTGCAGTGTTCTCAGGTATTAGGCTATCATTACGACACTTTCGGCTATATTGAAATCGATCATGAAGCGGCCAAAAAGGCATTTGCGGATGCGGGAAAAACACTAACCTTATTGACGATCGGTGCATCCCTTTCGGACTAAGGCATGATTTTGGATGATAAGTTTGTAAAATATTTTAGCATGTATATTCGAAGTTTACTTGTTGTATTGACGCTTTTTGTCTCTCCCGTTTGGGCCCAAAAGACGAAAGGATATTGGGATACTATGCGAACCACGTCGGAAACGATTGAGGTGCGCGCGGGCGAACGAAAGATGATTAAAACCAATGCCTTTCCCGAAGGTACAACCGAGATCGTGTATCGCATCACACTGATGGATGATAATCAAAAGTTAGCTTCGAGTTTGGTTTCCGTTTTAAAAGCCATTCCCGATCCTACTGGGATTTCTCAGGGTACCGCTGGGGCTGTGTTTCTCGCTTCTACGGTCAGTGGAAATGACAAAGCCACGTTTGCCGTTTTTTTGGATGAAAAAGCCGCAAAATCGTACCTCACTTCAGGTAAACCAACCCAGGCTTGTTACACCCAACCCAATCCAATGAACAAAGAAGCCCGATTGTTGTCGGCGGCTCACGGATGTATGAAAGATACACCCGGAATGCTTTGGTTTGTGTTTCAGAGCGATAATTGGTTAATGAACCAAAAAATTGTTCTTGAAGTGGTACCGTGGATTGATGCACAAGCAGCTACAGGATGGAATGCTAGTCGTAGAGATACCTTTCTCAAAACTGCAGTTAAACTTCCTATCACGTTTTATCTCTTACAAAAAGAAACGTTCTCCGTAGCCTTGTTACAACAGGTTATGGAGCAAATGAATTTTGAGACCTACAGTCAATTGCGACCTGAAGAACGCGAGTTATTACTCGAGAAATCGGAAAAAGTGGTATTAAAGCAACTGGGATTGGAAGCCAAGTATGCCCAAAAAATTCACGACCAAGCCCTTCGTTTATTTTTAAAAGGGAAAACCAAGGAAGGGATAGAGCAATTTGAATCCGCGTTACAATCAGGTACGCAAGACCCACTATTGTATGCAGGCTTGTCCTATTGTTATCTCCGCACCAAGCAAATGACCAAAGCGGCGACCTTAATGGAGCAAGCGGCCTCTTTGTCCTCAACCGATTTGCGCTTACAATTGGCACAAGCTCATGTGTATTTGTTTACCGATAGAGTCCCAGAAGCCAAAGCATTGTATAAAAAATATGTAATGCAAAATCTTCCCGACGGAACCCCATGGAAAGTTAAGGTCCTTAATGATATTCGAGAATTTGAACGTTCAGGATTACCTAACCAAGATTTGCCCAAGATTAAACGCCTCATGGAATAAATGGAAGCCTTTTACCTACGATATCAAATGAATTTTATACGTCCAGTGGGGACATCCCGCGGGCAAATGGCGTATAAAGAAACGTGGTTTTTAACGCTCAATGACGGTACCCAAACGGGAATAGGCGAATGCGGTATGTTTCGCGGGTTGAGTATCGACGACCGACCGGATTATGAAGAAAAACTGCAATGGGTTTGCGGACATATTCATTGGGGGGAAGAGGCTTTGTATGAAGCACTTCATGACTTTCCTTCCATTCAATTCGGGTTGGAAATGGCCTTTCGTTCTTTGCGAAG
The DNA here is from genome assembly GCA_947463515.1 of Flavobacteriaceae bacterium. Lineage (GTDB taxonomy): Bacteria > Bacteroidota > Bacteroidia > Flavobacteriales > Flavobacteriaceae > Flavobacterium. The sequence goes on along the minus strand of CANHRI010000005.1, from coordinate 32,575 downwards.
CGCCCATCCCGCCTTACTTTTTCCATCCGAATTTACCGAAGGCAAAGCCGCTATTCCTATTAACGGCTTGGTTTGGATGGGTGATACTTCGTTTATGCATCGTCAGCTTTTAGATAAAATTCAAGCCGAATACCGCTGTGTAAAAATGAAAATCGGAGCCCTTGATTTCCAACAAGAGTTAGGCTTGCTCAGTTTTTTACGATCGCAATTTAATGTTGAAAAACTCGAAATACGCGTCGATGCTAACGGAGCATTTGCTCCCGAAGAGGCGCTTTCAAAGTTGAAACAGTTGGCCGTATATCAATTGCATAGCATTGAGCAACCCATAGCACCCAAACAATGGGAGGTCATGCGCACTTTATGTCAAGAATCGCCTATCCCAATTGCCCTTGATGAAGAATTGATCGGGGTGACGGGCAGGGAGGCCAAAAAGGAGTTGCTGGAAACCCTTCGTCCTCAGTATATTATTTTAAAACCCACTCTTGTCGGAGGATTTCGAGGTAGTTTGGAGTGGATTGAACTAGCTGAATCGTTGGGAATTGGATGGTGGATTACATCAGCCCTTGAAAGTAATATTGGATTGAATGCGATTGCGCAATGGACCTACACCTTACAATCCAGCCGACCACAGGGGTTGGGAACCGGAGCGTTGTATGCCAATAATTTTGATTGTCCTTTGGAAGTCGTCGGGGATCAATTGTACTACCGACCTGAACGGTGTTGGGGATTGTATGATATTCTCCCAGAAAAAAACTAGCCCTTTTTTAGTTTACTTTTAATTTTCGGCCAAAAATTTTGCTTGGTCTCCATCGCTTGGTTTCGTTTGCATTGGGCAATAAACGCTTTTGCTTCTTCCTCGGTTACATGTTGATCATCGAATATATTTTGTTGACATAAAGTACAAAAGCGTGCTTTTTCGGTAGGATTTAAGTCCAACCAATTCTCAGCACACGATTTTGGAATAGCATTCAGAGATGACATTATTCCACAATTTTGATTTCAAACATCTTATCCCATTTTTTACCTGTGATAAAAAAGGTTTGGGAAGCGGGATTATAGGCAATTCCATTGAGTACATCGGTCTCGGGAAGTTGCGTGATTTGTTTAAGTAACTCCGATAGATCCAAAATCGCTTCAATGGCTCCAGTAGCAGGATCGATGCGAACGATGGCGTTTTGTTGGTATACATTGCTGTAAATCTTTCCGTTAACCCATTCGAGCTCATTCAGATTTTTAACTTTAGAATCCGAAGAATATACCGAAATCACATCGATAACTTTTAGCGATTCGGGGTCCAAACGATAGATTTTTTCAGTTCCGTCCGATTGGTATAAGTGCGTCGCATCGTGGGTTAGACCCCAGCCTTCAATGGCTCGGTCGTAGGAAAATGATTTGGTTTTTTCTAATGTTTGCGCATCGTAGATAAATCCGGTTTGTTCTTGCCACGTAAGTTGGTACACTTTATTGTTGAAGATGGTTATCCCTTCCCCAAAGTATTTAGCATCTAAAGGGGTACTGAGCAAAACTTTCCCCGTTTTATAGTCGGTTTTCATGAGTTTTGATTGCCCGTATTGTCCCGTGCCTTCGTACAAGATTCCCTGGTGAAATTCCAATCCTTGGGTATACGAACTGATGTCATGCGGAAACGTATTTACCACTTGGTATTTCATTATTTTGGGTGTAATTGCCGAGACGATTTCTAGGGATGTGGTGTCTTGGGTGGTATTACCTTCGGAATAAATGGCGGCAACAAGAGGGTAGGTGCCCAGTTTTTTCTCGGAAATCGTGTATCGGAAAGGAGTGTTTCCTTGGGTGCTTCCAATTCGTTTTTGATTGAAGGTATACGCCACACTATCGACATTGAGTTGATTCGGATTGGTAATTGCGAGGGAAACCTTTGCGCCAGCGGTGTAGGTTGCCTTAATTTGCGAGGTATCGATTTGCAATCCCGATTCGGTGGGCGCACAGGAAATAACCCCGAGACTGGCTAACAAAATGATGGTGAAGGATTTAATGGTTTTCATAGTAAGGTCCTTGCATTTAATACCTCACAAATGTATTATTTATGCGCTAAAGATGTTGTAAAAAATGAAAAAGAATGTATCTTTGCCGCGGCAAGTCCTACACGACCAGCTCCTGCAAAATCCTCCAGGATGGGAACATAGCAAAGGTATGCGGTTGTAGCGGTGCGATGTAGGTCGCTTGCCATTTTTTTTTGCACTTTCTGCAACTTCTTTTCCCGCAACTTTATGGAGCTTCAATGGCATATCGTTCGACTTCAATTGAAGGAAACCTTTTCCATTAGCTATGGTCAATACGACTATCGAGATGCCTTAATTATTCAGTTGACCCATGCTGGACAAACGGGCTATGGTGAATGTACAGCACTGGGGTATTACGGTATTGATTTGAAACATTTTGAACAACTGTTGCTGCAACATCAAAAAGCGATTTCCAATTTTGGAATGCATTCTCCCCTTGAGTTTTACACTTTATTGACCCAATGGCAGTTGCCAAATTTCTTAAAATCGGCCTTGGATTGCGCATATTGGGATGTCATGGGAAAGTTGGAAAAGCGCTCCTTTTTGGATTGGAATGCCATTTCAACTGCTTGTATTCCTCATTCCAGTTGGACAATTTCTGTCGTAGATGCTCCAACACAAATCGCAAAAATGCAGGCGTCACCGTGGCCTACATTTAAAGTAAAATGCCATGGGTTTGATAAGGACCAATTGACACAACTGCTCGCGACTGATTTCCCTTTTGCGTTGGATACCAATGCGAGTTGGACCCCCGATGATTGTAAGCAGTGGACCCAAATGTCGGGGCGGCATCGCGTTCGTTATGTTGAACAGCCAATGCCTACTGGAATTGTCAATTTCCAACACCTATCAAAAGAGGACGGGGTGCTGTGGATGGCCGATGAAGATGCCCAAAGTGAAACTGATTTGTTATTACTTGCAAACCATTATACTGCGGTGAATGTGAAAGTCATGAAATGCGGGGGACTCACACCGGCGCTTGCCATGATTAAAGCCGCCAAAGCGTTGCACTTTAAGGTGATGATTGGATGTATGACCGAATCCACGATTGGAATTTCTGCGGGGGCTGTTTTGGCACCCTTGTGTGATTACGCCGATTTGGACGGTTCCAATCTCATAGCCAACGACATTGCCACAGGAACTTCCATCAAAGCGGGAGTGATCGAATTATCGACCGAACCAGGTTTAGGCATTCGTTGGAAATAAGTATCTTTAACCCAAAATAGATTTCATGAAATTTGAACCGATAGTTCCTTTAATTTGGACGCATCACTTGAACGAGACTGTGGCTTTTTACACCGAAAAGTTAGGTTTCCAATTGGGTAATTACAGTGAAGAATGGGGATGGGCCTCGCTCCATCGTGATGCCTGTGAATTGATGGTTTCCCGCCCCACGGCACAAACCCGTTTTGAACATCCTTTTTTTACAGGAACCTTTTATATCAAAACCGATGACGTCACCGCATTGTGGAATCAAGTCAAGGATTCGGTCAAAGTTGCTTATCCTATGGAGGATTTTGATTGGGGAATGCGGGAGTTCGCCATTTACGACAACAATCATTATATTTTACAATTTGGACAAGAATTGGAATAAAAAACATCCTCAAAGGTCAACTACACATATTCAATAGCAAAAGAGTTATGCAAAAAGTGGTTTTTATTACAGGCGCTTCCTCGGGCATTGGGAAAGCGATTGGAACATTTTTACACGAAAAAGGATATCAAGTTTTTGGAACGAGTCGCAATCCAGAACGGTATCCCCATTCCGTATTTCCGCTGGTGCTGTTGGAGGTTCGCGAGGTATCCAGTATCCAAGCGGCGGTTGCTAGCGTTTTAGCCCAAGCTGGTCGTATCGATGTGGTTGTCAACAATGCTGGGGTGGGCATCACGGGGCCGATGGAAGAGATTCCAACCGAGGAGATTCGCCAAAATTTTGAAACCAACCTCTTTGGTCCGATTGAGGTTATGAAAGCAGTGTTGCCCCAAATGCGGACACAGCGTTCGGGATTGATTATCAACATCACTTCGATTGCAGGGTATATGGGACTGCCGTATCGCGGGGTCTACTCGGCCTCAAAAGGCGCTTTAGAACTTATAACGGAAGCTGTGAGTATGGAGGTAAAAAGTTTTGGAATAAAGGTGACCAATGTGGCGCCAGGTGATTTTGCAACCAATATAGCCGCAGGGCGGTATCATGCCCCTGTAGTGCCAGGATCGGCTTATGAAACGACGTATGGCAAAACCTTAGCAGCGATGAATGAACATGTGGATTCGGGCAGTGACCCGCGCGAAATGGCCCAAGCGATTTATACGATTATGCAGGCCAAACAACCCAAATTGCATTATAAAATTGGTGCGTTTATGCAACGGTTTTCCATTGTTTTGAAACGGGTTTTACCCGATCGGGTGTATGAGAAAATGTTGATGAAGCATTATGAGTTGTAGCAGTCGCAGTCGTCAGTCGCAGTCACAGTCGCAGTCGTCAGTCGCAGTCGCAGTCGCAGTTGCAGTCACAGTCGCAGTCGCAGTCGCAGTCGTCAGTCGCAGTCTCACTAACTACTAATCACTAATCACTTAAATCCTTCCCGAAGTTTCGGGACCAAATCCCAAAGACTAACGCCTAACGCCTAGTCACTAGTCACTAGTCACTAATCACTAATCACTAGTCACTAGTCACTAGTCACTAATCACTAGTCACTAATCACTAGTCACTAATCACTAATCACTAACCCACTAAATCCCAACAAAATTTCCTCAATCAAATCTGGTGTTGTACTTTTGCAATGTTGCGCTAGGGATGGAGGGATTGTTGAAGCTCACCCGAGGTGACGAGGGTAGCGACTCCCGACAGCCCGGCCCCGGAAGCATGGAGGGGAAGCGCCCGAAAACACAATGTGTAAACACAACTTTTTTACTATTATACTATGAAGTTTTTTATTGACACGGCGAATTTGAATGAGATTCGCGAGGCCCAATCGTTGGGAATTTTGGATGGAGTAACCACCAATCCTTCGTTGATGGCCAAAGAGGGGATTACCGGTTTGGACAACATTTTGAAGCATTATGTGGACATTTGCACTATTGTCGAAGGGGATGTGAGTGCTGAGGTGAACGCTACCGATTTCGATGGAATGGTGCGTGAGGGCGAGCAATTGGCCGATTTGCACCCGCAGATTGTGGTGAAATTACCCATGACGAAAGACGGTGTTCGCGCGTGTAAATATTTCTCAGACAAAGGCATCAAAACCAATGTAACGCTCGTGTTCTCTGCGGGACAAGCCTTGTTGGCTGCCAAAGCGGGTGCTACCTATGTTTCGCCGTTTGTGGGCCGTTTGGATGATATTTCCACCGACGGGTTGAATTTGATTCAAGAGATTCGCGAAATCTATGATAATTACGGCTTTGAAACTGAAATTTTAGCCGCTTCCGTGCGTCATACTATGCATGTGGTGAATTGCGCAAAAATTGGGGCTGATGTCATGACGGGACCGTTGTCGGCGATTCTAGGGTTGTTAAAACACCCGCTGACCGATATCGGGTTGGCACAGTTTATTGCCGATTACCAAAAAGGAAATTCGTAACTCACTATCGCATATAAAAAAGCCCTGACGTAAAAATCCGGGCTTTTTTTATTTTAAATCTTCTTCAAAACGGATGTCAAACATGTTGGTAAATCCGTTTTTGATGGTGAGATCTTTGTTGATGATCATGGTGCGGTGCACTTTGGTAATCGCCCATTTGTTCTTGATTTCTTCAAAATCGGAGCAATGGTATTGACGAATAGGGCCAAAAGAATACTTCGTAAGGGCATTTTTCCAGGTATTCGTATTTTTATCCAAATTAATGGCAATGAACTCGTAATTGGGGTATTTCTTTTGCAACTCCAAGGCCTTTTTGTGCGCCGCTACGAGGTGGGAGTTCAATTCATCACTCCAGAAAAATAAAATCGAGTTTTTGGTGATTAATGAGGAAGATTTGACATTTTTATCCGTGGTATCGATTAAGGTCACTGTAGGTAATTTTTTGCCGTCGGTGAGTTGGTTGATGGCTTTTCCTAGTTTTAGGATTTCGTTTTTCTTGCTCTTGTCGGTGGCAATTTTGTAATAGTGTTTCAAAAACTCCTGGTTGTTCACCATGTTTTGGTCTTCCAACAAGTATTGAAAGGCAATGCTGTTGACGACGATGTTTTTTACCTTTTCGTTTTTGATTAGGGTATCAGCAATTTTAAGTTTGTTGACATTGGTTTTTAATGCTAAGTCAACTTCCGAAAAATGATTGTGGTAGTGAATGGACCCTACGTTGTTGAGCATATAGTTAAGGTACATTACAAACGGACTGAAGTCGGTCATTTTTTCATCACTAAAGTCGATGGTTTTTCGAAAATCGTAATAATCTTTGGGTAGCGCCTTAGTCACATCGTTGCCAGTACGCATTTTGTGCACGATGGGGTAAATTTCTTTGCGGGTGTAGTGTGGAAAAAGGTACATGCCTTGGGCGTAGACATCAAACTCGTCATTCCATTTGATTTCCTCTTTTTTGGATTTGTAAAAAGCGATATTGTCGGCGTTGACGTTATTGATGTAGGAAAGGTACTTTGGTGCATCATAGTCCAAGATGTCGAAAATTTTATTTTTCTCTTTCTCATTACGAAGATACATTTCCATCAAGAAATTGTTCTTTTGATCGCCTCGACCACAAAAAATGATGGATTGATCAAAATCTTTGGAATCAATATGAACGCGAATCGAATCGTTTTTGTCAAAGTAAACGTATTGGTATTCCGGCTCATGTTTGAATGTATACAATCCGGGCGATAGGGAATCAAATTTGACAAAAAACGTATTGTCGGCTTTTAAGGGAAGGGTGTCCAATACCACATTGTTTTGGCAGAAGAGGACATATCGCGATTGTGGATTTTCAACTTCACCGCCAAAGTACGCCACATAGTTGTCGGCATCGAACTCTTTTTTACAAGATGTCAATACTGAAAGTGCTACCGCAGCTAGGGCACCATACGTTGAGGCAATTTTGAAATTCATCTACAGTTCTATTGTAATTCGCAAATGTATTTAGTACCTGTGCAATATATTGTTAACCATTAGTTAAAAGTGAAGGCATCAAAATTGACTGTGTATTCAACCTTGCTTGAAAATTGGATTATTGGCGGAAAAGAAAGGTGACATCTGTTTTAGGTTCGTTTTCAATTGTCAAATTATTGGTGTTTTTCAGTAATTCCCCAACGGGTTACAGGCTTTAAGAGCCAGTGTCAAAGGATAAAAAAACCAGTCCTTGAGGTGGGTAAAGTCGCCCTATTTGCTTACTTTTGCACCGAATTTAAAATCCACTTGTTACATGTTAACTGTATCTAATTTATCCGTTCAGTTTGGAAAACGAATTTTGTTTGATGAAGTGAATACTTCGTTTACCCTTGGGAACTGTTACGGAATTATTGGTGCCAATGGTGCCGGAAAGTCTACGTTTTTAAAAATTTTAGCAGGTGATATGGACCCTACATCAGGGCGAGTGATTTTGGAGCCGGGGAAACGGATGTCGGTTTTGAATCAGAACCACAACATGTTTGACGATCATACGGTATTGGAAACGGTGTTGATGGGTAATAAAGTTCTCTATGCGATAAAAACCGAAATGGATGCGTTGTATGCGGATTATTCCGATGAAAATGCCGACCGTATTGGAGAGTTGCAAATTCAGTTTGACGAAATGAACGGCTGGAATGCCGACAGTGATGCAGCTGCCTTATTGTCCAATTTGGGCATTGGTTCAGAGTTTCATTACACGTTAATGGCGGAGATGGAGGGTAAATTAAAAGTACGCGTTCTTTTGGCGCAAGCTTTATTCGGGAATCCCGATGTATTGATTATGGACGAGCCGACCAACGATTTGGACTTTGAAACGATTGGTTGGTTGGAAAACTTTTTGGCGAACTATGAGAATACGGTGATTGTGGTCTCGCACGACCGTCACTTTTTGGATGCGGTATGTACCCATATTTCAGATATTGATTTTGGAAAAATTACCCACTATTCTGGGAATTATACGTTTTGGTACGAATCGAGTCAGTTAGCCGCTAAGCAACGGGCGCAACAAAACAAAAAAGCAGAAGAGAAGAAAGCGGAATTGGAAGAATTTATCCGCCGTTTTAGTGCGAATGTGGCCAAATCGAAGCAGGCGACGTCGCGTAAGAAAATGTTGGAAAAGCTCAACTTGGATGAGATTAAGCCTTCAAGCCGCCGTTATCCCGCCATTATTTTTGAACAAGAACGTGAGGCGGGCGATCAGATTTTGAACATCCAAAATTTAGCAGCCTCTATCGATGGTGAGGTTTTATTTCAAAATGTGGATTTAAACATGGCGAAAGGCGATAAAATAGTTGTCTTTTCAAAGGACTCACGTGCTACTACCGCTTTTTATGAAATCTTAAACGGTCATTTACAAGCCGATTCGGGAACGTATGAGTGGGGTGTGACCACGATTCAATCGTATTTACCCAACGATAATCACGCGTTTTTTCAATCGGATATTAACTTAGTCGACTGGTTGCGTCAGTGGGCTAAAACTGAAGAAGAGCGCGATGAAGTTTATGTGCGTGGATTTTTGGGAAAAATGATTTTCTCAGGAGAAGAGGCGCTTAAAAAATGTAATGTTTTATCAGGAGGGGAAAAAGTGCGCTGTATGTTATCGCGTATGATGATGCTTCGCGCCAATGTTTTAATGCTGGACGAGCCCACCAATCACTTGGACTTGGAATCGATTACAGCGTTTAATAATTCCTTAAAGAACTTCAAGGGCTCGGTATTATTTACTACCCATGACCATGAATTTGCACAAACGGTGGCCACACGGGTACTTGAACTCACGCCGCAAGGTGCCATTGACCGTTACATGACCTTTGATGATTACCTTGATGATCCCAAAATAAAAGAATTGCGTGCCAAGATGTATGCCTAAAAAAAATCCCGATTCTTCGGGATTTTTTTATGATGTTCTTTTTTTATGCTTCCAGCGTTTATGTGTCCACATATAGTATTCGGGCTGTTCTAAAATTTGCGCTTCTACTTTAGCCATGAAAGCTTCTGATATTTTGTAATCCGGAACCTCATGCACATTGTCGGAGAGGATTTCAAAGGTTCCTTCATAGAAACCTCGTTTGACCTTACGAACTTTAAGAAACATGATATTCATATCGTACTGTTTGGCCAATGATTCAGCGCCAATGTGAATAGGGGTTTCGATACCCATGAAATGGTGCCAATACAAATTGGTTTCACTCCATCGCGGTGTTTGATCACTAGCGAAGCCATAAAGACCTAATACCCCTTCGTGGGCATTTTTTTCGATGGTGGGCTTAGTTTCTTTGGTGGTAATCAGGTAGGCTTTATAGCGCGATCGAATTTTTTTGACCAAGCGATCAAAGTAGGGATTGGCAATTCGTTTATAGATGGCAAAGCCTTTAAATCGCGTGTAATAATTCATAGATATTACCCATTCATAACTTGCATAGTGACCACACATCAATGCAATACTTTTTCCTTTTTCCTCTACGGCATGAAATAAATCCATATTGGTGAATGTGAACCGTGTCTCCATGGTTTTCCGAGAAATGGATAAGGTTTTAATCATTTCCAAAAACATATCACACAAATGCTGGAAGGACTTACGTTCAATACGTAAACGTTCATCTTCACTAAGATGCGGTAATGCCATGGCTAAATTGCGTCTAACCGCCTTTTTACGATACCCAATCACACGGTAGAGTAAAAAGTAAATCCCGTCCGACAATAAGTATAAAAGCGGAAAGGGTAATTTGGAAATCAACCAAATTATCGGGTATATGAGGAGATAGGCAAGTAATTGCATGCTTTAAATTTGTGCAAATATAAAGGGTTTCCTTAAGATTTTATTTCGTATTAACAATTCTTAAGTTTGTACTTTTACCCAAAATTAGACTTATGATTGTTCTTTATGTCTTGATCGGAATCACTGCGTTGATCAGTTGGAAAGGGTGGGAGGATAACTCCTTTTTTCGAAAATACATGTTTCATATAGGCAGTATTCGTGCTGGGGAGCATTTTCGGATGGTAACTTCTGGATTTTTACATGGTGACATTATGCATTTGGCCTTTAATATGATTTCCTTGTATTTTTTTGCGCCTGTGGTGTTGTTTAATTTAGGTCTGTATACTTTCATGTTTCTCTATGGTGCTAGTTTGCTGGTAGGGAGCATGTTGACCTTAGCTATGTATAAAAATCAATACCATTATACCGCCATTGGAGCCTCGGGGGCAGTTACAGGAATTATCTACGCGGCTATTTTACTGTATCCTGATATGGAATTGTATTTGTTTTTCATTCCCATTCCGATTAAAGCCTATCTTTTTGGTATTGGCTATTTATTATACTCCATTTACGGGATGAAAGCGCAAAATGATGGTATTGGACATGCGGCTCACTTTGGCGGGGCTATTGCGGGATTGTTTTTTACATTGCTCAAAGCTCCTGAATTATTATTCAAACAACCGCTATTGATCGCAGGATTACTATTGCCTATCGTTATTCTTTTTTTTATGGAAAGAAAAAGAAAGTGAGAAAGGCACAACTTTTGTTATCGATATTAAACCTAAAAAATAAATATAATGAAAAAAATTATTGCCCTATTGCTTCTTAGTTTTGGATTGTTTACCCATGCTCAAGACGGAAAATCAGCCCCTCAAATTACAGTTTCAGGTGAAGGAAAGATGAAAGTAGCCCCTGATTATGCTATCATTTCTTTTGGTGTTGAAACCCAAGGAAAAGAAGCCTCAGAGGTAAAGAAGACTAATGATGCTACTGTGGATGGCGTATTGCGCTATTTGAAAAAGTTCGGGATTGTCGCCAACGATATGCAAACTACAGGGGTTCATTTGGGTCGAATGTATACGGGTGAAAAAACCAAATTTCACTACCAAGCGATTCAGAATATGCAAGTTACTTTACGAGATTTAAAACAATATGATGCCTTGGTGATGGGGTTGGTGGATCAAGGGATTAATGCCATTTCGGGAGTAGAATTTAAAGCAACAAAGTTGGAGGAATACAAAACTCAAGCCCGAAAAATGGCTACACAAGATGCTTTAAAACGCGCTCAGGATTACACGTCACCTTTACAGCAAAAAGTAGGGAAGGCTCATCAAATCATGGAGACAGGATCTATTTCATTTCCTACGGTGCAACGTTCAGAAGTGTTTTTTACCAAAGAAGCCTATGCCACGCCACAAGAAACGCTAGCGATTGGCGAAATCGAAATTACAGCACAGGTGACCATTAGTTTTGTATTGGAGTAGTTCCCTCTGGGATTTCAATATTCAAAAGGATTAAAACTCGCGCTTTGGAAGATAGACCGCATCCAGAAACGCTTTCCATTGGAGGGTATCCATAATGAGGTCGGGTTGGATTTGTTTAACCATTTCAAAAGGACGAACGACTTTGTTTCTTTCTAGATTGTATTTGTGAATCAAGTGTTGTACTAGAGGGATAGCATTTTCTAAAACTTTTTGAGAAATGGCGCCATCGATAGCACAGAGTTCGATTCCAAGAGTTACATTATTTGCTGATTTTTCTTTGCCCATAAATTGACGGGCCAAGGGGGTATAATTGTAAAATGCATAACCAATATGAAATCCCGCTTCCGTTTCAGGTAATGTTTGTACAATTGCAGTTTCGCTTACGATGTAATGTGGCGCATATCGTATCAATTGACGTTCGGTGTTGTACCTTCGCTCATTCATAAACTGTAACCGATTTTCTATTGATTTGGCGGTCGAATAGGGTAAAGAGCGATGGATAACTAAAGCATTCACGCTAGCAATAAGCCTTCCTGAACGATTATAACCCCCTAAATACTGTGTATCGATCGCAACCATAGAAAATTGATTTGGTTTAATTTCTAAAAGGTGGAACGCTGCTTTTCTTTATGCTGTCCAATACCACTGAGTTTTTGAAAGCCCAAAGGAAAAAAGGCACCCAATAAAAGTGGGATGATTCCTAGCGTTGTTGAGGGAGTAAAATGGACTAGGATGCATTCCGATAGGCCTCCGATGAGTAGACTTGCTATAACTGTTTTAGCAGCCTGAACACTATCTCTAGTGGTAAATTTAGAATGAAATGAAGTGCATAAGTAATAATGAATGGACAAATATAAGCCTTGTCCTAACATTCCCATTATCGCACCCGATATTATCGCACATACCATACGTATTGGTTTAAAAATTCGTCCTAAGCGTTGGTTTGTTTTACCTTTTTGTGTTTTAGGGTACGACGTAAGGGTCCGAAAACCCTCACGTACCCAAGGCGTGTAAATCGAATAATGGCTTGCGTGACAAAATGGAATTGTTATCATGTTTGTCATTGTCAATGCAATATTACTATCCTTGTTTTAAATAATCTCTAGGGTTTTTCCTGATAAACCAAAGGATTTTTCCTCCAACTTTTAAGGAAAAACCCTACAGGGTACAGGAAAAAATCTAATTACATGTAAATCAGAAAATTAAATGATTTTAGTTGATTTACTTTTTTTAAATATGTGGAAGTCTATCGCAATTTTTGCGTCCAATTCCTGAAAATTTAACATTTCGAATGCTCGTTAAAATAAAAAAACCAACCGAATGGGTTGGTTTGCTAGGATATAAACAGTATAAATTTCTACTCATGCATCGTATGATATACATTCATCACATCATCATCTTCCTCAATTTTCTCCAATAATTTTTCTACATCGGCTATTTGTTCAGGCGTTAAGGCTTTTGTCACTTGAGGAATGCGTTCAAAACCAGAAGATAAAATTTCAATACTGCGGCTTTCCAATTCTTTTTGAATAGCTCCAAAACTTTCAAATGGCGCATACATAATGATACCGTCTTCATCCGCGAAAATTTCTTCTACCCCAAAATCAATCATTTCCAATTCCAATTCTTCAATGTCTTGCCCTGCATTGGGAATTCTAAAATTACAGGTGTGATCAAACATAAATTCAACCGAGCCTTGTGTACCCAACGTTCCATTACATTTATTAAAATAACTACGGATATTGGCTACAGTACGATTGTTGTTGTCGGTAGCCGTTTCAATTAAAATGGCAATACCATGAGGTGCATAACCTTCAAACAAAACTTCCTTATAGTTAGCGGTGTCTTTATCGGATGCTTTTTTAATGGCGCGTTCTACATTGTCTTTGGGCATGTTGGCCGCCTTGGCATTCTGAATTACCGCGCGTAAACGTGCGTTGGTCTCCGGATTGGGGCCTCCTTCTTTTACCGCAATAACAATGTCTTTACCAATGCGTGTAAACGTTTTGGCCATAGCAGACCAACGTTTCATTTTTCGGGCTTTTCTAAATTCAAATGCTCTTCCCATAGGAATTCTTCTTTAGCTGTTAATTATTTTTAGACTGCAAATTTACATTATATCACGAATTTTGCCTTCCTTTTTTTGTGTACTTATTTTTTATAAAAAGGCAGTTTTACCACTTGAGCCGCCACTTGATTGTTTCTGATTTTTATATAAATCACAGATCCCACCGTAGCATATGCTGTAGCGACATATCCCATACCAATTCCTTTACCCAACGAGGGTGCCATCGTACCTGAAGTAACGATTCCAATGGCATTTCCATCGGCATCTACGATTTCATAATCATGACGGGGAATGCCTCGTTCGGTTAATTCAAATCCAACTAATTTTCGCGTTACGCCTTGTTCTTTTTGTGCATTTAATGCTTCATGATTAGTGAAATTCTTGGTGAATTTTGTAATCCAACCCAAGCCAGCTTCAATAGGAGAGGTGGTATCATTGATGTCGTTGCCATACAGGCAGAATCCCATTTCTAGACGTAAAGTATCCCGTGCTGCGAGTCCGATGGGTTTAATCCCGTAGGAAGCTCCTGCTTCAAAAACATTGTGCCAAAGCTTTTCGGCGTCTTCATTTTTACAGTAGACTTCAAATCCACCCGATCCGGTATATCCAGTTGCCGATATAATCACATCATCAATACCAGCAAAGGTTCCCACTTCAAAGTGATAATACTTGATACTAGCTAAGTCAATACTAGTCAATGATTGCATAGCTTCAACGGCTTTCGGACCTTGGATGGCTAAAAGCGAATAAGCATCAGAAAGGTTTTCCATCTTCGCTCCTTCGGTGTTGTGCTGGGCAATCCAATTCCAATCTTTTTCAATATTGGAGGCATTTACCACCAATAAATAGTTCATTTCATCGAGTCGATACACAATTAAATCATCGACAATGCCGCCTGTTGCATTGGGCAAGCAAGAATATTGTGCACGACCTATTTCAAGAGTTGCCGCATCGTTGGAAGTGACGCGTTGAATCAAGTCTAGCGCTTTTGGCCCTGAAAGTAGAAATTCGCCCATATGTGACACATCAAAAACGCCCACTCCGTTGCGAACGGTTTCATGTTCGGCATTGACGCCTTCATATTGAACAGGCATGTTGTATCCAGCAAACGGAACCATTTTGGCACCTAATTGGATATGAATGGGTGTTAAAGCTGTATTTTTCATCCGTTGAATGTTAGTTTGTGGCGCAAAAGTACAAAATTAGAGGGCAAGTTTAGAAGTGCTTTTTTGATTATTTCATTCTAGAAAAGAATAAAAAAAACCAGACTTATCGATTGAAAGTTTGGTTTTATATATTAAAAATGAAATGGTTTTTTGGTTATAAAAAAGGTTCGGTCAAACGATGTTTAAAGGAGAACAAGACTAATCCTACTTTCGACCGTATTTGAAATCGATCGAATAGGGTGGTTCGATACGAATCAATAGATTTTACGGAAACATTCATGATTTTGGCCATTTGGTCATAAGTGAGTTCCCTTTCATCACAAACAAGCGTAAGGAACTCAAGTTCATTTTCGGTCATTTCAAAAGAAATGGGTAAATCCTCTTCTTTTCTAACATCATAATTTTTAATCCGAGTCAAAATTTCAGTGATGTTATTGTAGCCAAAATTAATGATGTTGTCTATCGCAAATTTCAAATCGGCAGCGGAACAATTTTTGTGTAAAAATCCACGTGCTCCATGATGATAGGCATCGTCAATGATTCGTTCATCAATATGTTGGGTGAGGAGTAATACTTTGAATTCTCCTGATTTTTTTTCGAGTTCTTGCAACACTTCAATACCATTTTTATGAGGCATCGAGTAGTCCAAGATATACATATCAGGTATAGGTACAAGAGGTAAGGATTCGAGAAATTGATCACCGTCGTCAAATTCATGAATTACCTGATATTCACCTAAGCGTTGTATCAGTTCTTTTAGGCCTTGGCGAACGATGGCATGATCATCAATAAGGCAAATGCGGATGGGTTCCATAGGCGTATTAATTTCGTTGTAGGGTTATTTGGGTTCCATGACCAGGTTTTGAATCTATGGTTAGGGAGCAATGAATTAATTCAGCTCTTTTTTTCATGTTCATCAAGCCAAGTGATAAAGTTTTCGTTGTAACATCAAACCCTTTTCCGTCATCCTCAATCTGCAAGCGAAATTTGGGTTGAACGTCTAATTGAACGCGTATTGTTTTCGCCCGGGCATGCTTGATGCAATTGTTTATCGACTCTTGAAAGATACGATAAATAATTAATTTTTCATCATCTTTCAAAAAAGGCTGTGCTTCGCCTAATTCCATATCAAATTGGATGCTACTATTTTTTTGTAAACGTTCCATTTCGGTTCGAATGGCTTTGGCTAAGTCTTGTTGCGAGACCAACTGACTGTTAAGGGAGTGACTGATACTGCGCACGGATTGTGAGAGTCTTTTTAGTGATTCACTCAAATTTTCTAAGTGCTCTGACTGTTCCGGGTGATCGTATTTATAATTTTCAATTTGAAAGTTCAAAGCCGTAATCTGCTGTCCCGCATCGTCGTGTAAATCTCTTGATATGTTTTGTAAAACTTGTTCTTGAGTTTCAATAATCGTTTGTGTGATGTTGCGTTGAAACTCAAGATCTTTTTCAAACAGTTGCTGGGTGTATTTTTTCACTTTTCCAATATGCATTCGCGCCAGCATAATACTAAATGTGGTAACAAGGCTTATAAAAATTAAGCAAATAAGGATTCCAATGGCTAGACTGTAATTACTCATAAGATACTATTGTTGCTATTCTTCGGTAATGACCTGTTTATGATTGCGGTATTCGATGTAGATATACCAAATAAAAATAGAGTAGCTCACGAAATTTATATAATTTGTGATAATCGAATATAAGTTATAAGTTGAGATAATTTTGATTTCCCCAATTTCTGAATTAACAAAACTAAAAATTAATGAAAGCCCAAAAAACATGAGGATAGGTGCGCTCAGTAGTCTAAAATCGTTATTGAATAGAAATTTAAAATCTTCGTTTTTGAGTTTGTTAAAACTAAAAATAAAGAAAGTTATTAAATACAAAAATGAACCCATGCAAAAAATATAGGTTTTTAAATCATGATCTTTTTGAATTGCTAAGAAATCAATAACGACAAAAGATAAAAAAAACAGATAAACAAAACGCATCAGCTTTTTACTAACTCCATTATGTTCTAATAGAAAAAACCATAACAAAAAAGTAATGATAAAGGAAAGTTCATAGTTTTTGTAATTTATATTTAACCTATAATCATCATCCGTAATCACTATTTTAAGAACAACAGTAATTAACTCTGTTATCGTATAATAAGTTAAAATGAAATAAAATATCTTGTTGGTTTTGTTCTTTAAAGGCAAAAAAAATGAAGCACTAATAAAAACAAATAACTGATAATAAATAATAACCTTTATTGTACTTAATAAATCACTTATTATTATCATTATTGAACTATTTTACTGATGCAGCAGGTAGTTTTGATAAATCTAAAATATTAAATTTAGGTCCTCCCGAATAATCATAATACGCCACCTTATTATCAAAAGACACTTTGAATGCTACGGTAGATTCGTTGCTTTCGTTGGTGACTTTGGTGAAGACAAAGTTCATTTGTTTTCTTTGTGATGGATTTACTTCCCATAAAGCAAAAATACTTTTTATAAGTGCAACAGAGAAAATTATATTTTTGGAGTTATATTGGTCAATAAGTTTTATTCCATTAGGAATCTCTAAATTGTTGGTTTCAACTTGATAGTAAAAAGGATAATCTTTATTGTCAAAATTTTTAACTAAACTCGCCAAGTCTTCTCCTTTTATTGCATAAAAAAGCCCCGCTTTTAAAGCATCTTCAATTTGAGCTTCATAAAATGAATTATTCAACTCATGCCCCAAAGCAATAAACCAATAGCTGTCAGGGAAGCTTATTAATGAATTGTTTGCTGAAAGCCATTCAATTAAAATTTCAAATTGATTACTGATTAAACTCAAATCAATTACATAGTAGGTTGGAACGTTTGGATTGGGCAACACATTGCTCGCCATAAAGGGGGTATGAGTGGCAACCCAAACTTTATCGGGTAATGCCCCGTCAATAATGATAATGTTTTCTGGATCGGCAATGCGCTGTGTTAGATTTTGAGCTAAATTCATACAATTAGATTTTAAAGGTTAGGAGTTGAATTAGGTTTGAATCACAAAATTGATTATTGAGGGGGAAAAATCCTATAGGAAAAACACCCCAATCGCAAGGTTTTTTTCCTGTATTATAGCGGGTTTTTTCCTAAGCTTCTCATAATCAAAATTTTGCAAATAAATTTGTGTTGATTACAAAATATCATTCAAAATCATTTATATAGCTAAAAAATAAAACATAATACTTTTCGTACTTTTATTTTTCAAATAGCATCAATGAGTCAAGGGGTTTTTGGAATCTAATTTTAAAGTAAAAAAATAGATTAAATATAGAACATATAAAAACGCACAACGATAAAATTGTGCGTGAGTGGTGACCTCGACCGCGCGAATTTGCTGCGCAACATCCTTCTCAAAGTCATTTTAGAGAGTAAAAACAATAAGTCTCGGTTTCGAGAGGATTTTGCTGCGCAACATCCTTCTCAAAGTCATTTTAGAGAGTAAAAACAATAAGTCTCGGTGTCGAGAGGATTTTGCTGCGCAACATCCTTCTCAAAGTCATTTTAGAGAATAAAAACAATAAGTCTCGGTCTCGAGAGGATTTTGCTGCGCAACATCCTTCAAAGCTCCGCTTTGAGAATAGTGTAATACAAAAAAAACGCTCAAGTGAACTTGGCGTTTTTTTTGTATTACACTATTCATTTGTGACCTCGACAGGATTCAAACCTGTAACCTTCTGAGCCGTAATCAGATGCGCTATTCAGTTGCGCCACGAGGCCGTTATTTTTCGACATTTGCCTACTGCGCCGAATACAGTTGCGCTATTCTCCCGACACTTCGGGGGCGCCACGAGGCCGTTTAACAATTTAGCAAATCAAATTGTAAGTGCTTTATTGCGGGTGCAAATATAGGCATAAATGTGTAACTTGCAAGCGTATTTTTGTAAAAATCCCTAAAAAAATGAGCTTAGAAAACTATATTCGTGATATTCAGGATTTTCCCAAACCGGGAATTGTATTTAAAGACATTACTCCCTTGCTTTTATCCGCTGAAGGACGAACTAATTGCTTGCAACAATTGGTAAGTGCAGTGGCAGAACATCCCATCGATAAAGTGGTTGGTGTAGAAAGTCGGGGATTCTTTTTTGGCACCTTAGTAGCCGATCGTCTTCAAGCCGGTTTTGTTCCTGTTCGTAAACCCCGTAAGCTTCCCTTTCAAACCCTTTCAGAGTCGTATGCGCTCGAGTATGGTACCGATAGCTTAGAAATTCACGCTGATGCTATTCAGCCTGGCGATCGCGTACTCATTCACGATGATGTATTGGCTACCGGAGGGACGGCAGCCGCGGTTTGCCGATTGGTAGAACGATTGGGCGGCGAAGTCGTTTTATGCTCGTTTTTGATGGAACTTACTTTTTTAAACGGACGACAGCAATTGAATAATCGTCCCATTCATGCGGTTATGACTTATTGATCCAGCGCTCTACAAGTGACATAGTAACGCCAAGCCAGTATTGCGAGCTGCCATTTTTTTGCTTTAGCAGGATCCAATTGTTGTTTGGTAAAACTAGGTAAAATCAAGCGGTTGCATCGCGCTAGAAATTGAAACATACTTTTTTTTGGTAAAAATAAAAAAAGACCTTGAATCAAGGTCTTTTCATGTTATGCTTTTTTTGCTTTTGCTGGCGTCGCTTTTTTCTCTTTTTCCAGAGCCTTTTTGGCTTTTTCCAATTCTTCACGCGCTTTCACCATTTCTTCTTTTGCTTTTTCCAATTCCATTCGCGTTTTTTCTAAATCTTCTTCTGACGGACTATCTTGTGAAAATTCACCGCGCAAAGACTTTGTTTTCTCTTTAAATTGCTCCAATCCTTCAGCATTGCGAAAATCAAATTCGAGTGGGTTACCGTCAACAAATCCATTGATTGTCATTTTGTTGTTTTTCAAAATTTCATCCAATTCTTCTTTGGTGTAATCATCACCGCCTTCCACAACTTTTCCATCTTCAATTACTAGAGGCTTTTTTCCATTTTCTTTGATTATCATTCTCGATTTTCCCGAAAAGCCTTCTCCATTGCCAAAATTAAAGTTGAATTCCTTCATGTCAGGCATCCCTTCTATAGAAAAGCCATTGCCAAACGGACGCATATTGTTGCCGCCAAAGGAACGGCCAAAAATATCATTTATTGCGATTACATCATCATTTTGAGCGGGTGCTCCAAAACCGATGGTACCGTTTTGCTTGAAAAGAACGATATCAGTAATCGGTTGTTCTTGATCGTATTCCAAGGTTCCTTTGTTGCCTTTGCGATCATTGTAGTTTACTTTAATGGCTGTAATTTCCCCTTTACTGTTTCGCTTTACTCCAGAATATTTTACAGTTACTCCATAATCCGCCAAAGCCTTGATGTCATCTTTCATTTCTTGCTCGGGCGTATTTTTCCGCCAAGTCATAACGACATTATCGTTTAGGGATTCCGTTAGATCCATTTTGTTTTGTGCACTCAACAATTGAGCAAACAAAAGCACTACCACGAGGGTAAACCAATTAAATAGTTTTACAATAACTGACATATACTTCGAGTTTTGAATTGTTTTTGGTAGAACAAACTTAAAAAATAGGGAATTTCATCGCTAGACTTTGACAGATTTTTAACGCATTCAGTCCTTTTTTAATTTTGATTTTGCTTTTTCATATTCAGCTTTCGCTTTTTCCATCTCGGCTTTCATTTTCAACATTTCTTCTTGCACTTTAGCCAAATCTTGACGGGCTTTTTCCCAGTCAGCTTGTGTGCTTTTATCTTCTGAAAGTACTTTTTTAATTTCTTCTTTGGCTCGGTTTACCGCTGCGTTTATTTCTTCTTCGTCTTTTATATTGTCACTGGTAACTACTTTTTTGGTGATAATTTTTATGACGCCATTTTTACCCATTTCCAATGCCTCCGGACTATTTTTAAACACACTCATTGAAGCAATGGTGTTTGGGTCTAACGAGTTTAGGTCAAAATCGACATCCATCATTTTCCCATTGATGAAAACCAAAGGCTTGTCAGAAGCATCAATTTTTCGAATGACAATTCGCTCTCCATTTTTGGGTTGACTTGCATTGTCGGTATCGTTAATGATGATTTCGGTACCGTCCTCATTACGGATAATACGTTCCTCAATACGAATTTCTTTTCCCTGAATGTCCTCTTTATCGACTTTGGAAGCGATAATGGTTTCCGATTTGGGTGCTGCAAATCCGATGTACTTATCTGATTTGATAAATACCAAAGGTTTAATCCCCGTTTCTGATTTAACCGTGGTTTCTCCTTCTGCATCATCTGTACGATATTGAACCCGAATTTGGGTGATTTTGCCTGCGGCATTGCGTTTTAGTTTGCTATACTTTAACGTAACCCCTTTTGATTTTATCCGTTCAATATCCTCTTTAATTTCGGCTTCGCTGGTGTTTTTATCCCATCGAACTTGGTACATTTCTTCAAAATGCGATTGTGTGGTGTAGGTAACTTTCCGCTCTTGTGCGACTGTTTTTACCTGAAAAATAAGCATAAAACCTACTAATGCTGGCAGCATGATACCGTATTTCCATAAATTACGGCGTTGCGATTGTTTTTGTTGTAACATGAGAATTCGTTTTTTGATTAAAGATTGATTAAAAGGATTGGTTAAAGAGTGCGCTTGTTTTCCCGTGGCTACTTTGACCAATGTTTTTTGATACACAGTGGGGGATTGCAATTGTTCCATGGCTTTTTGGTCGGCCAAAAATTCTAAGTTTTGCGCGATGGCTTTTTTGTAACGCCAAGCCAAAGGATGAAACCAAAAGAGTCCGCAATACAAATGCGAAAGCAATACGTCAATGGAATGATATTGGTTGCAGTGAATTTTTTCATGCAAAAAAATACTGTTGCGCTCTTCTTCTGAATACAATTGATTGTTGATGACTACATAGTTAAAAAAGGAAAAAGGAGTGACTTCTTGTTGCACATTCACTAGGCGAATTGAAGCCTCCGAAGTCACCGGATGTTTTTTCAAAAATACAAGAATTGAAAATAGCTGCACTAAAATACGTCCGATGATAACCAAGGCGATTATTACATATCCTCCCATAATTAGCGTTGCCCAATCCAATGTCACTTCAGGAGTCGGGGAGAGGGATTCCGGGGATTTTGCCATTGCCATCCATTCTTCCACCGACCATTGAGGGCGTTCGATATAGACCGTTTTTGTCCATGTCAATAGGGGTAAAAAAGCGGATACAAATAAACCACTTAATAGAAACCAACGGTTGCTAGAAAAGAAGGTTTCTTTACGCAACAAAAAGTAATAAACCACATAAAAACAAGTGAGTAGCCCTGCTGACTTTAATCCGTAAATGAATAGAGCTTCCATACTAAGATTTCTTTTCGATTAAAGCTAAAATTTCCCGTAATTCGTCGGCAGAGATTTTTTCTTCTTCGGCAAAATGTGAAACCAATTGTTTGTATGAATTGCCAAAATAATTCGCAATCGCCGTTTTCATGAATGTTTTTCGGTAATCTTCCAACGCGATGATGGGAAAATATTGATGGGTATTTCCAAAGGCCGTATGCCCTACATACCCTTTATCTTCCAAATTACGAATGATGGTCGATAGTGTATTGTAGTGCGGGGTATCTTCAATAATTTCGGCTTGCACTTCTTTCACAAAAGCCTTTTTCAGCTTCCATAAAATATGCATGATTTCTTCTTCTTTATTCGTCAATTTTTGCATGTAAATTTCTATTTTCAAATGATGATTCAAACTTATAACTATTTTTGTAGTTGACAAACTAAATTTATAGTTATTTAACTAATTTTTTAGAAGTTTTACTTTTTCAACAATGATTATCTTTGCTTTATGAACTGTAAAAACTACCATCGACATAATTTTCATAAGCATACGTATTGTGTATTTCAAGAAGTCGATTTTGCGCTTGTCAAAGGGGTACAACCCGATTATACCAGTGCATCGGGAAGTTCGTACTATTTTACAAACGCGGGGGTTTATCGTCATTCCAACCATTGGGGTCGTGCGGCCAATTGCAAATGGCGATTAGCATCGCACCAGTCATCACGTTATTCTGGCCGAGTACTTGGGTATGCTAACTGGTCTGATTTCCTCCCGGATAATGATAGTGAAAAGTTATACGCTATTGAAATCGACTTTACTAGTCAAACCGCTCATTATTATCACAAGTTTAGTAAAGATTTTCCCGAAAGCACCGTTTTTCGTACGGCTCCTGAAACGCTCAAGCGGTTGAAAGTCATTCGTCAGCATCTAAAAGATAATAAATGGTTACGGCATTTTGAGGGCAATCCCTCAGAAATAGGTCAGCATATTTTAACACAATGGAATACAGGAACCGAATCTTTAGAAATGATAAAAAGACGGTTTTTGTAACGGGGGTTGATTTGCTGAGTCGCTGATCCCGACCCTTCAGGGCTGAGCTACTGAGCCCCTTACTGAACACTGCCTACTGCCCACTGCTCACTGTTCATAGTAGACTGCTAGTCCCCAAAGGGGAAAAAGTTTCATGATTTTAAATTGTAAGTGACTCAGAAGCATCCTTCCAACCAAAACCCCTCCTAAATATTTCGCCTGGGGTTTCCCTCTAACTAATCTTTTGTATTAAGCAAAAACAAATCAGCTACCGACACCCCCAATGATTTAGCTATTTTAAGCATAGTTGAAACTTTCATCTCTTGCTTCCCTTTGATGTACTTTCTGAGGTTTTCAACATCAAGATCTGCATCATGAGCAACTTCTCTTGTTTTTAGACCTTTTGCTTTTATAATCGCTTCTATACACTTTCCAAGACTAATTATTTCAGGGTTAAGTGGTGTTTTTCGAACTCTCTTTTCCATAACGGAAAATTACTTTCGTCTAATTAGATGCATGTGATTGTTTGCAATAAGTTGTATGTAACCGAATTTTTTTATATTTGAAAAAAAATTAACCTTGTATAATATGAAAAAAATTATTTTCACATCATTATTAACACTCACATGTGTTCTTAGTTTAGCTCAAGAAACAAAATTTGGCATCAAAGGAGGATTAAATCTTTCTAATCAAACAGATAATGTAATGAAATCAATAACATCAACAAATAATTCTATGATGTTAGGATATAATCTTGGTACTTTTTTAGAATTTAATCTTTCTAGTAAGTTAGCAATACAACCCGAAATTTTATTTTCCTATCAGGGCAACAAATATACTTTTAATGATGTTATAAGACCATCATTTGATTCTCCTGATGAATATTTTACTTACCAGGTGTCAAATGAACTTTATTACATTAACATCCCTGTTATGATTAAATATTATTTTATAAAAAAGGTTAGCTTAGAATTTGGACCGCAATTAGGAGTTTTATTGGGTTCAAAAAGTAATTTTTCTTTCTCTACTCCATCTCTTGGGAATTATAGTAATACTGATAAACATAGTTATAAATCTATTGACTATGGAATAAATTTAGGTGCAAGCTATCACTTTACAAAATATATTTCTACTGAATTAAGATATAATTTTGGTTTATATAATGTGAATAATAAAACATCAAATGAAATCAAAAACAGAGTCATATCGATTTCAATAAATTATAAGCTATAAATATTTGTGAACAATCATGAAAAAAAATATTTAATATTAATTAGTATAATGTTAATGATTCAATTATGCTCAAATAATAATAGCGCAAATACAAATTCAACTATTGAAGAACCAACTTATTTAATGGGTCTTAATAGACATCGATAGGAATTTATATCATTCGATAACTAACTGTTCACAGACAATTATGCAATCCAAAAGAACCGCTTACTGCTCACTGCTCACTGCAGACTGCTTCTGTTCTTTTTGTACCCATCGATAAACGATATACCCTGCTGCTGTCCCCAACAACCCTAATATTCCCATGACCCACCAATTGGTAGCATACCCAAAGTGATCCACTACGTTCATTCCGATTTTGGCACTCAAAATATGGGCGGCGGAATAGCTCATGGTAAAAATGGCCATGTACCGGCCTTCATGTCCTTTGGGGGCGCGACTCAAGGCGAATGTATTTGAAAACGGAAAGGCAAACATTTCGGCAAAGGTCATAAACAGCATCATTACAATTAGAATTCCCGCCCATTGATCAATCAGCAACAAGAACAGACTGATGCTCATAAAAAAACAGCCCCAAGTAACAATCTTGACTTTATCGATTTTTTTTCGTTCCACGGCACTTACGATAGGCATTTCAAGGAAGAAAACCAAAACCCCGTTGAGGGTAAGAAGCAAACCGGTTTGGAGTTCGCTTAAACCAAATTGAATGCGATGGTAGAGTGGAATGGTAGTGAAAAGTTGGAAGAATAAAATCCCCGTAATGACACAGCTAAAGAGAAACAACCAAAAGGGACCGTCTGAGAATACCGATTTTCGTTGTGCTTCCAGGGTCGCTTTTGCTTCAGGATCGATTGGGAGTCGTTTCTTTTCTTTGACTTTAACAACAAAAATGAGAATGGCAATAATACAAGTGGCGCCATCAACCCAAAACAATCCTTTGTACCCCATTCCCATGATGATTAAACCTCCCAATGCGGGTCCTGCGGCAAAACCCAAATTGATAGCCAAACGAACTAGGGTTAATGCACGCGTTCGATTTTCGGGTTTGGCATAGGTTCCAATAGAAACAAACATAGCGGGGCGGAACATGTCGGCGATGACCATAATGGTAAAAATGGCGATGCAGAGGCCTTCAAAACTTTCGATATATTGCAAACCGAAGAACGCCAATCCACTGGTAAACAAACTGAACACCATTATTTTATAAAATCCAATCTTATCGGATAGTTTTCCTCCTAGCCACGAACCTAACATTGAACCCAAACCAAAAAAGAACAAGATCCAACCGACTTCATTGTAATCAAAATGCAAATCTTCTTTAAGATATTTTGATAAAAAGGGGAGTACCATAGTGCCCGCCCGATTGATGAAAGTAATCAAGGTGAGTATCCAAATTTCACGGGAAAATCCTTTGAAGTTGGCAATATATCGGCGAAGGGCAGCTCGTAACATGAGGCAAAAGTAGCAATTATCTTTGGCTTATAACTTTCACTTTTCTCAATTTTTAAGGCCTTGAAATACTGGGATTGTCTATTGCAACTACTTTTGAAGAAAATCTAAGTCGCACAAGGATAAAGAAATTTTTAGTTCTATTTTTTTTAGTCTGGTTGATTTTTTTTAGGTTAGATAATCACTAACGTTTTGTAGATTTCCATGGACGGGATTTTTACCATTTTACTTTATACCGAGCACGAAACCCATCCTATTGTAAATATACTATTACCAGCTGCCTTTTCTGTTGGCATTTACTTTTCTCCTTTTTATCAGTTTTGAAATTTCAAACCAAATTACGGCAAGAAAACCGATGGCAAAACAAATAAATAATTGCGCTAAATTCAATATCTCAAATTCAAAAAAAGCTGTCAATGGTTTCACATAAAGAATAAGTCCGAAAATAGCAATGGTTATAAAAATGATAAACAAAACCATGTTGTTCTTATACTTCAAAGTTGTAAATATTGAGTAATAAAATGACCGATTTATTAAAGTCAGGAAAATATTTGCGGTTATTAAAACTGTAAAAGTCATTGTTCTTGTCAGTCCTTCATTGTATCCATTCAAAACCGAATATTGGTAAACAAGTAAAGTTCCAGCTGTTATCACTAATCCTTGTATAATACTTATTGATAGTTCTTTCCAATTAAAAAAAGTAGTTTTCAATGCTTTTGGTTTCATTGACATCGTATTTTTTTCCATCGGTTCATTTTCATAAATAATAGAACAGGTTGGCCCCATTATTATTTCTAAAAAAATGATGTGAATGGGCGAAAAAATATTAGGAAACACCCAGCCTAAAGCCAAAGGGATAAACACTGTTAAAATGATTGGTATGTGTATGGATATGATGTATTGAATCGCTTTTTTGAGGTTAGTATATATTTTTCTGCCCATTGCTATGGCATCTACCATTTTTGATAAATCATCGTTTATTAAAATTAGTGATGCTGCTTGTTTTGCTATATCTGTTCCCTTTTTGCCCATCGCAATGCCTATGTGAGCAGCTTTCAAAGCGGGACCATCATTTACACCATCCCCAGTCATTGCTACAATTTGATTGTTGGATTTTAAGGCGTTGATAACTTTTAATTTAGCTTCGGGAAACATTCGGGTAAAAATAGTGGTATCCATTACACAGCTTTGCAAGGCAGCTGCATCTAATTTCATCAGCTCATCTCCTGTAATCGTTTTTTCGTAACCTTTAAACCCAATTTGTTTTGCAATAGCTACGGTAGTTGTTGCATTATCGCCCGTTATAATTTTTACATTAATTCCTGCGGTGTAAAAATCTTCTAATACTTTTTGAATGTTCTTTTTAGGTGGATCGTAAAAGGCAACAATACCTTTAAATTCAAAATATAAGTCTTGTTGTTTTGGTGGATAAATGTCACCTTTAGAATTTGACATGCCAACCCCCAATACTCTGAAACCTTCATTTGCCAAAAGTTGAATAGCTTCATTTATTTGTTGCTTTTCGAGTTCTGTTAGCTTAGAAACATTCATCAATGCTTCGGGCGCTCCTTTGGCAGCGATGATTTTGTTGCCTTTCTTGTCTTCAAAAACATGAGTCATCATTGGCGGTTTGCCATCTAATGGGTACTCATGAACAAGTTTATAGTTTGGTCTATCGTCCTTTTGAATAACTTCTTTATATGTTTGATGTAATGCTACCTCCATTGGGTCGAACGGGATAGGTTCACTTGCCCACATTGCTATGGATATCAATTGTTTTTCATCCTCGGTTAAGTTATCATTTGGGTCAGAGATTTTATTTGATGATAACAAAAACAGTTTTACCAAACTCATTTTATTTTCCGTAATCGTTCCTGTTTTGTCCGTACAAATAACAGTTGCACTCCCTAAAGTTTCAACCGTTTTCATTTGCTTTACTACAATGCCCATTTTCATTAAACGCCAAGCGCCCAATGCCATAAATGTGGTGAAAGCAACAGGAATTTCTTCGGGTAAAATACTCATGGCTAATGTGAGTGACTGCAACAAGCTATTCAACAGATTTTGAGTATGCCAATAATTAATTGCCCAAACAATAACAAAAACTAACGCACCGGCAATGGCCATCTTTTTTACAAAGTTTGCAATTTGTATTTCCAACGGTGTTTTCTCTTCCAAGATGCTTTCTAAACTTGTTCCGATTTTACCTAATTTAGTTTCGTTGCCAATGGCTACTATTGTTGCAATAGCTAAACCACTGGCCACAGTTGTGCCGCTATAAATAAAATTATCCTTTTTTGTCTTATCCTTAAAAACAGCAAGCGATTCACCTGTGAGTATGGATTCGTTCACTGAAAAATCATTAGAATGGATAATACTGCCATCTGCTGTAATAGAGGTGCCTTCTTCCACCATTAGGTTGTCACCAACTACCAAATCTTCGCTTTTTATTTCTTCTATTTTACCATTTCGGATGACTTTGCAATAAGGTTGTGAAAAGTCTTTCAGCTTTTCTAATGCATTCTTACTCCTAGAATATTGATATAATGAAATTGATGCTTGAAATATAATGGCAGCGGTCAGGAAAATTCCGTCACCCGTTTTGCCGCTGCTAAAGTAAATGAAAGACGCCACCAATAATAAAATCATCATAGGGTCTTTGGTAATGCGTTTTACGGTATCAAAGAAGCTGTTTTCTTTTTTGTAGTCTAATTTGTTTTGTCCAAATTTCTCCCTGGCAAGTATTACCTGCTCATTAGTTAGACCTAGTATGTCGAAATTATTTGCAGGCATTTTAAAAGATGGTCTTGAGTTATATGAGAATTTGTTAGGGTAGCTTCTAATGTGCCGCTGTCATGAGTCTTGCCTACACCTTGTAAATTGATGTTTTTGGCATTTTTTCGGGAATGGCTTTCGACAGCTTATTCGCTAATGTTTTTTGTTTGTATAAACATCAAATTTAATCTTTAATGACTAGAATAATAGTCTTTTTTTTAAATTGTTGTTTATAAGCATACAAAAAGTGACTATAGCGTAATACGAATAACTCAATATTAAAATTCAATTTTTTTTGCGCTCCTAGCTACTGATTCCCCATTCTTATTTATCCATGTTTCCAACATGTTATCATTAATTTTACAGGAACGCACAAAATAACCTTTAGAAAATGATATCATTACATTACCCCTTCAAACATCTAAATATCGTTGTAAGTAACATTCTTATTAGATTTATTTTTTCAAGAAATCGAAAATAGTAATAGTAGAATAAATATATTTTTATTTAAAACAATTCACATACTTTGTTTAATAACATTTCTCCTATTGAATCAGGAATTACATCCCACCACTCGGTTTCATAAGATTGAAGAGTTACAGAATGTACGGGCGTACCCTTTGAGTTATAATAAACATAACTAAGTAATTTAACTTTCCGTCCACTGCAATCATATTCGTGTAAGTCAATGCTATATCCGTTAAGTAACGTGTGAGTTTTGCCATTTTTTTTGTATTGAAAACTTTTTCCAACCGTTTTAGACCAAACTTTTTTGTAACCAATTTCACTAGTGTTATTACTCCTTAAATAATATTTATTACCGTTTGTAGCACTTCCAACATATATCCAATTTTGAGAAAATGCAATACCGTTAAAAAGGAGGAATATTAAGATAAAAATTGATTTTAGTTTCATATGGTTGTATTCTTTATTGTTGAATATTAATTGCCCTTAACGTTCCGCAGATTGTGATAGTTGCGACGATTTATTACTGATGATTACAAATATAAAAATCCTTTTTGAGTTTTCAGAGAAAACTCGGGATAAACCCAAACCTAGCAATTATAACAAACCTCTGTGACCAGCCGTTTCGTTCACTGTTGATTAGAAATATCCATCATCTGATGAAGAACTCTAACAATTTCAACAATTCCATCTTCGGCTTTTCTGTAAATAATTAAATGTGATTTTACTCTGGATTGTCTGTAACCGAATTTAATATTTCCAATCTCTTTTCCATCTTCAAAATCTTCAACGATATATTCAATTTCTTGATAGATTAATCTATAGTAATGGTTAGCTTGGTTTAGGGACCAATTCTCTAGAGTATAAAGCCAAATTTTGTCAATATCTTCTAAAGCTTTTGCACTTATTCGGTATTCTACTTTCATAAGTGTTTTTTATGAAGACTTGCCAAATGAGCTTCGTGATCAAAATTTGAAATCATTCCACTTTTTTCACCAATTTCAATTTCTTCTCTCAACTTTTTAATTTTCTGTTCTTCCAATTCAAGTAATCTTAAAGCTGTTCTCACAACTTCACTTGCAGAACTGAAACGACCAGAAGAAATCTCTTCATTGATGAAGTTTTCGAAATAGTCTCCTAACAATATAGATGTGTTTTTAGCCATGACTTTTCATTTTTTCAAATATACCAATTTTTGGTATTTGAAAGTTCTTTTTAGCAGTATTTTTGAGAAATGGCAGGTAACGGTTCGCTACTTCGCGACTGTGGCGGTCAATGCGAAACGATTATTTTCTTACTAAGATAAACGTTATTGCTACGCACCGTTCACTTCGCTCGGGTCGTGAAAATAGGGTGGAAGCGAAGAAAATCGAGCCATAGCGCAAAACCGCTTTTAGCCGACGTGCTTACTTTTATTAATATATTTGAATCAATACGTCTGTTGGTATATTCAGTCTTTCATGAAGTTGACGTATCATTTCCAAAGAAAGTTTTCTTTTTCGATTCAAGATTTCGCTTGCTCTACTTTTCAAGCCAATAATTTTTGCCAAGTCGTTTTGATTATAACCCATTTGTTCCATTCTGAACTTTATTGCTTCGATTGGATCAGGTAATCCTATTGGGAAATGCTCATTTTCATATTGGTCAATAAGAATTCCGAGAACTTCAAGTTCATCACTTTCTGGTGTTCCGGGCTTTGCGTCAAAGATAGTTTCTAATCTTTCCAAAGCTTGATTATAATCTTTCTCGTTTTTTATTGGTTTAATTTCCATAGCTTTTAAATTTCGTTAGCGTTAATCTTATCATATTCTGCATGCGTTCCGATGAATCGAATCCAAATCATTTGATGGTTGTAATTTATTCTAACAATTAATCTGTAATTATTTCCTTTTATATTAAATACAATTCGATTGTTATTTAAAATACTCGCACTCGGATATACTTTTTTTACGTCATTTGGAGTTTTCCATTCAGCATTACTAGTTTCTTGAAACCAAGCTTTTAGTTGTTGTTCAGAATCAGCATGAGCTTCCCAAAAATCACGCAATATTTTTTTAGAAATTATTCTCAATTCTTCTAATTTTTTCCAAAGGTAAATAAGAGTTCCCAAATTGGGAAATAATTTATTGATATTTTTTTCAACGCAATATTTGCGCATGTCGGCTAACGTTTCCTTGCTAGAGCTTGTGGCGGCTTATGGAAAGTTTTTTTTCCATAACCGACCAAGCGAAGTTCTGAAAAGTAAACGGACAATTTACCGAAAAACCAGCCATAAGTTTTAGCAAGTGTTGGCAGTAGTTTTATTTCTTTTTACTATTCAATTTTGGTGTAACATCTTTAATAGTGTTTGTTTTCAATCCATCATCATCAATAATTTGCTCTTTTACTGAAGCAAAATCAATTGCTTTTAGGTCAATTTTTCTAATCTGTCTATTCCACATAGTATGGTAATAGTACACTTTGTTTTTTAAATCAGATGCAGAAGTTACTTGAGTTGCGCTTACTATGTCTGTAGGTAGATGTTCTTTTGGAACCTGAGCACCTAGTGGAATATTAAAATTATCCAATATTCTAAAAGATTCAAAAACAGCATCAAAAGAAGTTTCTAATGGACGACAAGAAGCTGTAAAAGCTGCGGCTCTAACAAATCTTGATGGTGGAGTGAAATCACCTGGCAAGCCAATCAATCCGGAACCTCCACCGATTGGTTTTAGATTAAATCCCTCTAAACTCATTTGGCTATTCGGACTGGTTGATAAATTAAGATAATTTCTTTGATTGATTAAGTGCCAGTCGTATGTTGGTGAATTTGTTATTACGCCAATGTACGGGTCATATACTTTTACTTCACCTTTGTTTACTATTTCAATTATCCTGCTGTTACCACTTGGGTCAACAATTTTGAAATGAAAAGGAAGAGCTGCTCCGCCAAATTCTTTATTGTCAACATTTACAACAATAACAGATTTTAAGTTGGCAATAATTTCGTCTACTGTTTTAAACGATGACAACATCCATTGCATTAAATCTCCAACACTCATTGAATTCTCAGCTTTTTTGCTATCGTAAATAGCATAATCAGCAAAATCGGGTAAATAATATACACCAACATATAATCCTTCTTCATTCAATCCATCAGGTCCGTAAGGTTGGTCATATGCTGTAAGTGTTACAAAGCCATATTTCCCATCCCATTTTTTCCCGTTATAGCCTTGAGGTGTTTGACCTATAAATTTTTTATTGCGTGGCACTACTAAAATCTTATTGTGTTGTGCATCGTTAAGTGCCCATTCGACTGTTCTTGCAACAACAAATCCACCATCGTTGGACTTTAATGTAATTCCAGTACACGGAGAAACACTAGTACTAAACATAAGAAATGCTAAAGTGAAAGCGGTAATTTTTTTAAGTTTATTTTTCATTTTGGTTTATTTTCATTTTAATATTACTGATTAGTGTTATGATTTCTAAAAATTGCTACCAACGGTTTGCGGGTTGGCTTAGTGCGGGATAGAAACCTACACACCGTCAACCTAGCACAAACTTACTGAAATTTACTAAACTTTATAAACTTCCTTTCCCCCGCATTGAGCCAACCCGATGTTATCGGCTGTTATTCTCATTCTTTTTTATTTCTGTTGTTATCATATCAACCAATTT
>CANHRI010000004.1 GCA_947463515.1 Flavobacteriaceae bacterium | reverse complement strand
GACTTTGAAAATTGTTGTAATTCTTTATCAATTTGTTCCAACATAACGTCGGCTTTACTTTTAAATTTTGAGTCGCCTTTAAATTTAACTAACGACTGGTAAGCGCCTTTGGCATTGTTTAAGCGCTCTTGCATTTTGGAAGGAACACTGTTAATGGCCAATTGAAAGGCGGAATCCAATTTAAGGAACAGCGCTTCTTCTTTGAAAACGGTTCCGGGAAAATCAGATAAAAAGATATCGAAAGCTACTTGCGCTGCTTTGTGGTCTCCAATGGTATTGTATTGTTTGGCTACTTCAAAAGATTTGCGTTCTAATTTGACGCGCAAGTCTTTTGCGATAGCATTCGCCTGAGCCAT
This sequence comes from Flavobacteriaceae bacterium, assembly GCA_947463515.1. Taxonomy (GTDB): domain Bacteria; phylum Bacteroidota; class Bacteroidia; order Flavobacteriales; family Flavobacteriaceae; genus Flavobacterium. Next base: position 79,466 of record CANHRI010000004.1, on the reverse strand, counting down.
GTACGTTGAACTAGGGTAACGATCAATGAACTCTTGCATTTTAAAAATGGCTTTATCCGTTTCTGTTTGATCCAAACTATAGGTTGGAGATAACTCAGCAAAACACTTGGCCGATAAAAAAAATGCTTCTTCCGCACGAGGATCTCTGGGGTATGAAGAAGCAAAACCTTCCAATTGATAGGCCGCTAAATAGTACTGTTTCGTGTTGTAATACGACATCCCAAAACTGTAGGACATCTCCTCTTCTCCCGATTTTCCTTTGTAAACTGGAGCAATAATTTCATACAAACGAATCGCCTTGTTGTACTTTTGTTTATCGTACATTTTTTTTGCAACCGCTTTTTTTACTTCGGTATCTTCCGATTTAAATGCTTTTTGGTATTCGCTACAGCTTACCAAAAATAATCCAAGTATACTAAGAATCAATCGTTTTTTCATTCGGAAATAGGTTCTTTCGACTTTCGCCAAAACGAAACGCAAAAGTAGGTATTATTTGTATAGCTTTAAAATATTTTTTTACAATGGAAAAGCATCGACAAATCGCTTCAACCGTTGTGATAAATCGGCAGAGACATTGATTAAAGGCAAGCGTACCGTATTTTCGGACAAGCCTAAATGCATAAACACCTCTTTGATTCCTGCAGGATTTCCTTGTTCAAAAATCATATTGATCGCATCAGCCAACTGGTAATGAATGGCATAGGCTTCATCCACTTTTCGATTCAAACCTAAGCGCACCATGTCGGAAAACGCTTTGGGAAATCCTTCGCCAATCACCGAAATCACACCACTTCCACCCGCCAAAACCATCGGTAATGTGATCATATCGTCGCCCGAAATCACATGAAAATGAGCTGGTTTATTTTGCAATAACTGCATCGCTTGAACGATATCCCCTGCTGCTTCTTTGATAGCTACAATATTGGAAAATTCTTGAGCCAAACGAATCACGGTAGCTGGCAACATATTGCTCGACGTACGACCCGGAACATTGTACAAAATTATGGGTATGGGCGAGGCTTCTGCGATTGCTTTAAAATGCTGATAAATTCCTTCCTGCGTCGGCTTGTTGTAATATGGAGACACGGATAGAATTGCCGTAAAGGAAGATAAATCACGTGTTTTCAATTCGTGAACCACTTGAGCTGTATTATTTCCTCCCACTCCCAAAACAAGTGGCAAACGACCTTGATTGGCTTGAATTACGGTTTGAATGACCAACTCTTTTTCCTCGGACGTCAGGGTAGCACTTTCGGCAGTTGTGCCTAAAACGACTAAATATTCGATTCCGTTTTCAATTTGAAAATTGACAATTCGAGTAAGTGCTTCTGTATCGACAGCACCCGCTTTTTGAAAAGGAGTTACCAGCGCCACACCGGTACCAATTAATGCTCGCATGTTATATTTTGTTTAGGATTTTTAAGTATTTAAACAACTCTTCCGTGAATTGTGAATGATTTTCAGTATCGGTTGCAATCATCAAATCATTTAATTTCTTGTCTACGCTGGCAAAACCTGCTTTAAAACCAGAGCGTGACGATTGCGAAATGAATTGCAATATCCCTTTATCTGAAGGATAATAATTGATGAGTAAATCGTAATATTGAGAGATAAATCGTTGGATAACGTCACTATCAAACGACCCCGTCCATTTAAAATCGCGGTATGAAAAAACGGGATAATCAAACGTTTCTTTTTTGGAAATATGGTCTCTGAAAACTAGAATCTCAATATTTTCAGGGCGTATCCCTTTTTTGACTAACTCACGAATCAAAGCATCTTTCTCCTGAAAACAAGTTTCATCCAAGATAATACCCACCTTTTTCACCAAATCACTGGAGGTCAATTGCTTGATTTCAGCCCATTTACGCTTAACGATTTTTTTAAGTGATATGTCCTTTAATCTTTGGAAAAACATAGTATTTTTACTTACTACAAATTTAATTAAATTCAACAGCATTGCACATGGTAAAGCTAAAAAAGTATCGCAGCTTGCGAAAGTACTTTGTTTTTATCTTAACATTTGGCGTCCTTGTGGCCTGTCACCGAAATCCGTGGACTTCTACACGGGTAACGGGAACGAAAATTGCTATAGCTGAAAGTCAGCCGATTGACTCCACTATAGATGCAGTTATACAACCCTATCGTCAACATATCGAAAAAGACCTGAGTACGGTTTTGGCCTATAATCCCGAGCCCTTGGATAAGTCCAAAGGAAAATGGCAAACGAATATAGGTTGTTTTATGGCCGATGTCACTCTTGAATATGTCAACAAAACCCTGGCACAACGCGGTTTAGCTCCTGCTGCGATTTGTTTGCTCAATCACGGGGGAATTCGAGCCGTTATTCCTCAGGGTGACGTTACCGCACGAACGGCTTATGAAGTCATGCCCTTTGAAAATAGTGTTGTGGTTCTTGCGTTAAAAGGGACCCAGATTAGCGCGATGGTCGATTATCTCCTGCAAGAGAAAAAACCGCATCCTTTGTCGGGATTAACCTTTACCTTACATGACAACCATGCTGAAAGTATTTTAGTGCAAGGCATTCCATTGGACGAAAATAAAGTTTACCGAGTTGCGACTTCAGACTATTTATCCAATGGTGGCGACAACATGACCTTTTTTAGCAAAGCCTTGGAAACGGAACAAACCGATTATAAAATCCGAAATTTACTCATCGATTATTTTAAGGCTACGGATACGATACGGGTAAATTCGACTCCCCGAATTATCATTAAAGAATAACAAAACCGCATGAAACGCAGAGAATTTATCAAAACAACCGGAGCGGCTGGAGCTTATGTAGGACTAGGAAGTCTTGGGTTAAGTAGTTTTACAACTGCTGAAACGAAACAAATTACTATTTTACACACCAACGATGTTCATAGTTATATTGATCCTTTTCCCGCGAATCATCCAAAAAATCCGAATAAAGGAGGAGTGGCCCGTCGAGCTGCGGTTATCAAAATGATTCGGGAGGAAAACCCCAATGTATTGTTGGTCGATGCAGGTGATATTTTTCAAGGAACGCCTTATTTTAACTATTATGGGGGTGAATTGGAATTCAAACTCATGAACTTGATGGAATATGATGTAGCTACGATTGGGAATCATGATTTTGACAACGGCATTGACGGCTTGATGACCCAATTAAAAAAGGCAGATTTTGAGATGGTTTCTGCCAATTACGACCTGAAAAACACGGTTTTGGATGGACTTGTCTCGCCGTATACCTTGAAAATAGTTGACGGAGTAAAGATTGGCATCTTTGGCTTAGGCATTGCCTTGCAAGGACTTGTCGATGTTCGCAACAGTAAAGAAACGAAGCACTTGGATCCTGTGGAAATTGCATCGGATACAGCCCGAGTGCTACGTGATGAAAAAAAATGTGACCTCGTCATTTGCCTCTCTCATTTAGGATTTAAGTATAACGATGATGCTTCAAAAATTTGTGATGTTCTTTTGGCGCAAAAAACAGAAAACATCGACTTAATCATCGGGGGACATACCCACACTTTTTTGGACAAACCGGTTGTTGAGTTGAATCGTGCTGGGAAAAAAGTTTTGATTAATCAAGTTGGATGCTACGGACTGAATTTAGGGCGTATCGATTTTTACCTTACCAACGATAAACAGTTAGCGTCGAAAGGTACTTCGATTGAAATTGGGTGATTCAGCGGCTAACGCAAAACGATAAAAAGCATAAAATCCTAATACATTCAACAACATAGCCAAGGGACGCATTATTTGTGAATGAACCTCGGCTAAGTAGTACTTTTCGATATAAATTACCAATTGCAAACCCAAAAACAGCAAGATACTAATTAAAAGTAGTGAATGCACTTGATTATCATCCATCACATAAACTGAAATAGCTATTCCTCCAAAAACTGCAGCAATAATATTGTGAAAAAACACCATAGCAACAGCATTATCGGGTACATCATTGGCGGCAAATAAATAAAAAAAGATAAATGCAAGAGGAAGCGTCGCCAGTAAAAAGGCAAGCCAGTATTTAATTTTTACATGATTCAAAATAAAATACAAAAGAAACAATCGGTGTATGGTAAAACAAATGATGCCATAAAATAAACTTTCGATGGTGTTGGGAATAAACATAAGGTTGGTTAACGCGGAAAACACCATTATCCCTACAAAAACATAGCTTCTTTGCTTTGAAATCCAAAAGTACATACCCATCAAAATCAGAGGAATCAAGGGCTTTGTAACATATATAAGTGGTAAAATTCGAAAATACTCCCCCACCAATTCAAAGCCCCCGTTAATGAAATAGAGCAATGTAAATCCTGTTATTAATTGATGTGAAAGTTTTGAATTCATAGTTTAAAGTTAATGTATTTTTTATAATAAATCTCTTAAGGATTAATTTTTAATGAAATCGCTGAAATAAAAACACTTTGATTTATATAAAAATCATGATTCTTTAACTTTATATTTTGGATAATTCAAAATAAATAGAACTAATGATAAGTAAGATAAATAATGACATAATTGATGTATTAGATCCAAGATGTCCAGTTGAATTTTAATGGTGTAAAGTACATAAAACACTTGTGAAACTAGTATCGAAATAGAAGTTAGTAATAAATATAAATTGGAAAACTTCATAGAAGAAAGACCATTGTAAGCTGTCAGCACATTCATTACTAGTAACGTAAGTCCAAAGATAGCAATGGCAAAAAAAAGAAATCCTGTTTCATCCCAAAAAAAACTAACAACTGTAACCCACAAATAACCCAGCAGTAAGAGAATTAAAAGCAATGAAACAACATTAATAGCATCCCAATAAAAGCGCTTACATTCTAGGAAAGCTAAACGAATAATGACAAGATTACCTACAAAAAAGGTACCAATAAATAAAATATTTCATGCTCAAAGTTAAAAAGTGCAATTGCATCCCCAATAAAACAGGATATTAAGAAAAGGGTGACACTCCTAGAAACTTTTTTTGTATTCCCTAAATAATAAAATGTAAGTGCAGGAATGATTAAAGGTTTGCATAACAATAATATCCCGTTCCATTCCAATGCACGGGAAACAGTAGCCATGATTGAAAAAAAAATAAAAAAAGCTAAAGCTATTTTATCAATTTTCATGTAACAATGTTAAATAATCATCTTCAGAAATGATCGGAACTCCTAATTGATTTGCTTTTTCCAATTTTGCGGGCCCCATATTGGCTCCAGCAATAACATAATCGGTTTTGGCCGAAATGGAACTTCCCACTTTACCGCCATTATCTTCAATGGATTGTTTCAACTCATCACGGTTAAATTTTTCAAAAACGCCCGAAACTACAAAGGTTTTACCCAATAACTTTTGAGTGGCGTTGGGATTAAATTGCTCTACTACAGCAAACTGAATCCCAAATTGTTTCAATCGTTGAATGATACGTTGGTTATTGGTATTATCAAAAAACTCAATGACGCTTTGGGCAATTCGTTCACCAATTTCATCCACCAACATCAAATCGAGTAACGACGCGGTTTGTAGTGCTTCGATAGATTTGTAATGACGCGCCAACTTTTTGGCAATAGTTTCCCCCACATAACGAATTCCTAAAGCAAATAAAACCCGTTCGAAGGGAACTTCTTTCGACTTTTCAATGCCGAGAGTTAGATTTTCCGAACTTTTCTGTGCCATACGTTCCAGTCGAATAACCTGATCTATCGTCAATTCATACAAATCGGAATAATCCTGCACCAACCCATTAGCGTACAACAAAGCTACAGTCTCACCACCCAATCCCTCAATATCCATGGCTTTTCGAGAAATATAATGTTCAATGCGGCCAATGATTTGAGGCGGACATCCGTAGTAATTGGGACAGTAATGCTGGGCTTCCCCTTCTTTACGAATCAATTCTGTTTGGCACTCGGGACAATGGGTAATGTATTCCACCGGATGCAATGCAGGGCCTCGTTGGGCTACGCCAATGATTTTGGGTATGATTTCACCTCCTTTTTCCACAAAAACATGATCCCCAATACGCACATCCAACTTCTCTATTTGATCAGCATTGTGTAAAGAAGCTCGTTTGACAATGGTCCCTGCCAACTGCACGGGTTCGAGATTGGCCACTGGAGTTATCGCTCCCGTTCGACCAACTTGGTAAGTGATTGAATTCAAGAAGGTTGTAACTTGTTCCGCTTTGAATTTATACGCTATGGCCCAACGTGGGGCTTTTGCCGTAAAACCCAACTCCTCTTGAAGGTGTAAATCGTTAACTTTAATAACGACACCATCGGTTTCATAGGGTAACTCATGACGGTGCACATCCCAATACTCGATAAATTCAAAAACCTCTTGTAAATTTTGGGCTAATTTGGATTGATTAGGCACTTTAAAACCCCATTGTCTCGCCGCTTGAAGTCCGTCGAACTGGGTTTGAAATGGGAGATTATTTCCCACAATATTGTACAACAAACAATCGAGAGGACGATGCGCGACTTCGCTACTGTCTTGTAACTTTAAACTCCCCGAAGCGGTATTTCTCGGATTGGAATAGGGAGTTTCGCCTTTTTCAAGTAATTCTTGGTTCATTTTTTCAAATCCATCCAGTGGCAGAATAATTTCCCCACGAATATCAAACTTAGGCGGAAAATTCCCTTTGAGTTTTAATGGAACCGACTTAATGGTTTTGATGTTGGCCGTAACTTCATCACCTTGAAATCCATCGCCACGGGTTACGGCGCGAACTAAGGATCCATTTTCGTAAGTAATACTGATAGAGGCACCGTCGTATTTTAATTCGCAAGTGTAGTGCACAGGAATTGCGCCCAACATTTTTTGAATTCGATTCTCCCAATCAATCAAATCCTCACGTGAATACGAATTATCAAGCGAATACATACGCGATTCATGGACAATCGTTTCAAAGTTTTTGGTGACCATCCCTCCTACACGTTGGGTAGGTGAATTGGGGTCAAAAAATTCGGGATATTGATTTTCAAGCGCTTGGAGTTCTTTCAATAATTGGTCAAACTCATAATCCGAAATAGTGGGTTGATCCAACACGTAATAGTGGTAATTGTGTTGGTCTAAAGTTTCGCGTAATTGAAAAATACGTTGCGCAAGCTCCATAAATACTGTTTTTTTTCAGTACTAATGTAGCCATTTTTTGGAAAATAGATTAGGATTGATTTAGGATTTCATTCAACTGACCATACAACTGACCTTCACTTAGAATAGCACCTTGGGTAATCAATTCAAACAAAGCTAGATTGCGATCGCCGTCGCATTTTTTCATACCCGTATGGATTTCGACTTCGGGAGTAAAAAGGTGTTGCGACAACCACGTTAGTCCTTCTTTTTTTAAAAAATCAACACCCTTAACGTTGGTTTTTATGATGATGGAATGCATGGTCGTTTCTTGGCAATGAAATAAAAAGATGTGTTGGGGAGAAAAATGCTCTAAAAAAGAAGCCTTGGCCAATACACCATCCCAAATTAAATCGGAAAACACATCGAGTTCTTGTTCGGCGACTTCGGGTTTTTGTGCTTTCAATGCGTCCCATTCTTTTTTATCAATGGATTGTGAAGCTAAAAAATTGGCAAATTCAACATGTAACGCTTCAAATTGCTCTTTGGTCAGTCGTTTGTATTTCATGGGGAAAAGGTCAAAAAAAATCCCGTCCAAAAGAACGGGATTGTATGGTAATGGGATTTTGATTATTGCTCAGCAACGATTTCGTAAGCTAAATCAACAATCACTGAACGGTGTAAACGAACGCTAGCCGAATATTTTCCTGTACGTTTTACAGTACCGCTAGTGATAAATTTACGATCAATGGCATGACCTGCTTTTTCTAATGCTTCAGCGATATCCATGTTGGTTACCGAACCAAACAATTTATCACCCCCTGCTTTTGCAGTAATTTTAATATCTAATGCTTTCAAAGCCTCAGCCAAAGCTTGTGCGTCAGCAACAATTTTAGCTTCTTTGTGTGCTTTTTGCTTTAGGTTTTCAGCCAATACTTTTTTAGCCGATGGAGTAGCCAACGTAGCCAATCCTTGAGGAATTAGGAAATTGCGACCGTAACCGGGTTTCACACTTACGATATCGTCTTTAAAACCTAAATTCTGAACGTCTTGTTTTAAAATGAGTTCCATAATCTTTTCTCCTTATTATTTTAATAAATCTGCAACGTAAGGCATTAAAGCCAAGTGACGCGCTCTTTTGATAGCTACAGAAACTTTTCTTTGGTATTTTAAAGAAGTTCCAGTCAAACGACGTGGTAAAATTTTACCTTGCTCGTTTACAAACTTTAATAAGAAGTCTGGATCTTTGTAATCTATATACTTGATTCCAGATTTTTTGAAACGACAATATTTTTTGGTTTTGTTGGTTTCAATGTTCAAAGGCGTAAGATATCTGATATCTCCGTCTTTTTTTCCTTTTGCTGATTGTTCGATTGTTGACATGATCCTTACGCTTTAGATTTTAATTTTTCTCTTCTTCGTTCTGCCCAAGAAATAGCGTGTTTGTCTAACGCTACTGTCAAGAAACGCATCACGCGCTCATCGCGACGGAATTCCGTTTCAAATTGGATTAAAACTTCTGGAGAAGCTTGGAATTCAAATAAATGGTAAAAACCACTTTTCTTGTGTTGGATTTCGTAAGCTAATTTTTTTAAGCCCCAATCCTCTTTTGACACCATTTTAGAACCCTTGGAAGTAAGAAAATCCTCGAACTTGCTTACTGTTTCCTTTACCTGAACTTCAGATAAAACGGGATTTAAAATGAAAACAGTTTCATAATGTTTCATAATAGAAATAATTAAAAAATTCAAATTGGGCGCGAAGATAGTAAAAATATTTTATCGAACAAGTAAAAATTAAAAATATTCGCTTAAGTGCAAAAAAAAACCGATAAAGATTAGGTTTTTTAATTTTAACCTTATACTTTAGCAGAACCAAATCTATAATAACACTAAATTATGAAGTTAAATTGTGTAGTAGTTGACGACAGTTCATTACAACGAATGGTGATTGCAAAGTTAGTAAATAATCATCCAAATTTACATTTGGTAGGTGATTTTTCTAATGCAATCGAAGCAAAGAACTGCATGACCGTACATACCGTGGATTTAATCTTCCTGGATGTAGAGATGCCTGTAATTAGTGGTTTTGATTTTATTGACGGTTTAAAAGTAAAGCCGCAAGTTATTTTCATTACCTCAAAAGCGGAATATGCACTCAAGGCGTTCGATTATGACGCTACAGATTACCTACAAAAGCCTATCGTTTTAGAACGTTTTAACGCCTCTGTAAAACGTGCTTTAGAACAACACATGTTACGTCGTGAAAACCATGAAGAAGAAGGTGAACACATCTTCATAAAGAGTAATCTAAAAAAACTCAAGGTTTACACGAACAAAATCAAGTGGATTGAGGCCTATGGTGATTACGTAAAAGTTGTAACCGAAGAAGACACCAACTTGGTACTTTCAACGATGAAATCTTTTGAAAAAGATCTTTCTAAAGAAAAATTCATTCGCGTACACAAATCGTATATTATTAATATAGACAAAGTAGAGCGCTTCAACAGTAAATACGCCGAAATCGGGGTTACAAAAATACCGTTGAGTCGCAACAAAAAAGATGATTTAATCAAAGCTTTGGCTATTGCTTAATAGTAATCCACATTTACCGTAACTTTAATCGTTCGGTATTGTGCCACCGTATCAAAACTATCCAAAAGGCGTTGGATAGTTTTTTTTATGCCTGTTACGGGCTGATTGGCAGGTGTTTTAATCAAAATCGTACGCAGATATTCGTTGCGAATTTTGTTGATAGCGGGTTCTTCAGGACCCAAAACGGGACTGTCAATTTGTTGTTTTAAACCTTGGTACAACCATAAACTTCCTTCTTTTAATTTTCCAAAATCACGGTGCTTTAGGGTTAAGCGAATTAATCGATAATACGGTGGATATTTGTAAATCTGACGATCATACAATTGCTCTTTGAACATTTCTGTATAACTATGATGCGTCACTTGTTGAATCGTATTATGTAACGGATTATACGTTTGAATAATCACTTTGCCTTGCTTTTCTGAGCGACCAGCGCGACCTGCAACCTGTGTCAGCAACTGGAAGCTACGTTCAAACGCTCTGAAATCGGGATAATACAACAAATTATCAGCGTTTATGATGCCCACAAGCGATACATTATCAAAGTCCAAGCCTTTAGCCAACATTTGGGTCCCCACCAAAATGTCGATTTCCCTATTCTTGAAACTGTCTATTAACTTTTCGAAACTGTATTTTCCCCGCGTCGTATCTTGATCCATTCGCTTGATATTACTTTGGGGGAAAATTTGCGCCAAATCCATCTCAATTTGCTCTGTTCCAATTCCTTTAGTTATCAAATCGGTACTCAAACACGCATGACAATGGGAAGGTTTGGCAATCGCATAGCCACAATAATGACAACGCAATTGGTTTTTGAACTTATGATAGGTTAAACTCACGTTGCAATTGGTGCATTGCGGAATATGGCCGCACGTCATACACTCCATCACTGGGGCAAATCCACGGCGGTTTTGAAACAAAATCACTTGTTCTCCCAACGCTAAGGCTTCGGCTATGGCGTCAAGCATTACGATACTGAAATGCCCTTTCATTTGCTTTTTGAAATAGGCCTCTTTTAAATCGACCAATTGCACTTCAGGGAGTGGTGTTTTCCCAAATCGTTCCGAAAGATTCACCAAGCCGTATTTTCCAATTTTTACATTGTGGTAAGTTTCAATACTCGGGGTAGCCGAACCTAAAAGTGTATTTGCGCCATGAGCTTGCGCTAATACAATGGCTGCATCACGGGCATGATAGCGAGGCGCAGGATCTTGTTGCTTGAAGGTTTGCTCATGCTCTTCATCGACCAAAACCAACCCTAAATTGGAAAAGGGTAAAAACAAAGCCGAGCGCGCTCCGATTACAATTTGCGCCGTTGGATTTTGCTGTAAAACATTGTGCCAAACCTCAACACGCTCGTTATTTGAATATTTGGAATGAAACACACTGACTGTATTCCCAAAATAACGCGTTAACCGTTGCACCAATTGGGTGGTTAAGGCAATTTCAGGCAACAAATAAAGTACTTGCTTCCCGGTTTGAATCGTTGCCTCAATCATTTTTATATACAACTCCGTTTTTCCCGAACCCGTTACGCCATGAAGAAGAACTACGGGTTTGGTTTTGAAAGCTAGGTGCAACGCATCATACGCCTCTTGTTGAGCTGCACTTAAGGTAATGGTATAGGGTTGAAATGCCCCCGAGAAATCTACCCGATCCTCTTGCAACGAGTAGGTCTCAAAAACGCCTTTAACTATTAGTGCATTTAAAACTGCGTCACTTACGCCTGATTTCTCTTTCAACTGCTTTGCGGATATTGGCTTTTGACTTTCGGCTTGGCATTGAAAATACCCCAAAACAGCCTCTTTTTGACGCGAACTTTTTAAACTATCTAATATGGCAATCAACTGAGATTCTTCGGTAAATTGAGCAGTCAACCGAATGTATTTAACCCACTTGGGCTTATAGGTATGCTGTACTTCCTCATGCAAAGCGAGTACCCCTTTTTGCAACAGGGACTGCACGACAGGGAATGCGTTTTTGCGATTTAAAATTGACGAAGCTAATTGCATCGTCAGGGAAGACTGGTGTTGCAATGCCTCATAAATCATATACTCGTCGTCGGTCAAAGAACTATTATCTACTTGCGCCTCTGGTCGAAAATGAAGTTGCGTTTCACTTTCCAAAATAAATGCAGCGGGCAGCGCGCCTCGAAATACCTCGCCCAATGTACACATATAATACGAGGCAATCCACTGCCAATGGTTCAACTGTATTGCATTGACCAAAGGTGACTCATCCAAGATATGGTCAATCGATTTGGCCTCATACAATTGGGGTGGTGTTTGATGCACATGATGCACCAAAGCGGTGTACATTTTCCGTTTTCCAAAGGGAACAACAACACGCATTCCGGGATGTAAAAAATGGTATTCTGCCTCGGTCACCGCATATGTGAAGGTTCGAGGTAAAGCTAACGGTAAAATGACTTCGGCAAAAAACACCTAGCTTTTCTTAACTTTAATCCAATATTGTGTACGTCCCAAAAGCGAAAAACCAACATAACCGCGCACTTTGAGCTTATCATTTCCGTCGAGTGAAATCGTGCATTTGTAGACTTTCCCAGTTTTGGGATCGGTAATGGTGCCACCAGTAAATTCATCATCGTCTTTCTTTAACCCTTTGATAATAATTAATCCTTCAATGGGCTTGTTTTTGTCAGCACCCTCACATTGGTCGCATTTTTTATTCTTAGCGGCGGGGTCGATCACTTCGATGATGCGTCCGTAAATTTTCCCGTTTTGTTCATAAATTTCAACGATACTTTTCTCTTTACCTGTGGCATCGTCAATGGTTTTCCATTTCCCTAAAATGGTTTGCGAATAGAGGGATGTAGTTAGGAATAATCCCAACAAAATAAGACTTTTTTTCATAGCGTTTCTTCGTTTTGTTTTTTTAATTCTTCTCTATATTTCAATGTATTAATGGTTCCATTCAATTCAAATCCCAACAATAAAATGGCACTGTTGATCCAAATATAAAACATCACGACTAAAAGTGTACCAATCGATCCGTATAACTCATTGTATTTAGAAAACTTGACCACCCAAATCCCAAAAAGGTAAGACGTCCCGATAATCAACAAGGTTGTAAACACGGAACCTATGGAGATAAATGAACGTCGTTTGTCGCGTTTGATACCGTATTTAAACAAGATGGAAGTAGTGAGCAAAATCATTAGAATTACAAATGCATACCGTCCCATTTGAATGAGGGGAATGTCTTCGGAAAGTACGTCTTGTATTTTAATTTTTTGGATAAAAACCTCAAAAACTACAATGGCAGCCACCGTTATTAACAACAAAAGCGATAATAACATAGAAATGCCTAATGCTACCAAATATTGACGAATAAATTTTCGTTTAATTCGAACATGCGAGGAAGATTCAAATCCGGTGAGAATAGCATTTACCCCATTCGTCATCAGAAAAACAGACATGAAAAAACCTATGGACAGTAAACCTGAATGGGAATGATGTAAAATATCGTCTACGATTTTAGAAATGGCTTCAAAAGTAGTGGGTGGCACGCTTTCCTGCACAAATCCCATAAAATCAGTTTGAAATCCTTCTATGGGAATGAAAGGGATAAGGTTGAAAATGAATAACGCAAAAGGGAAAAGCGCCATAAAAAAACTGAACGCAATCGAGGCAGCGCGATTTGAAACGGCATTTTCGAAAATACCGCTGATGTAAAAGGCAATCAATTCATAGAGGGACAATCCATAAAGCCAGGGCAAAGTAATCCTATCCAACAACTGAATAAGCTGCCGAAGGACTGGGATTTTATGAATGAACTCCTCTTTGCGATGTGTCATTACTCGATGGCTTTTAAACTCAAATCCATATTATAAACGGAATGGGTTAAAGCGCCCGAGGAAATATAATTCACCCCACATGCAGCGTATTCGCGTATGGTTTTTTCATTGATATTTCCCGATGATTCCGTTTGACAGCGATTCCCGATTAGCGCAACCGCTTTTCGGGTATCTTCAAAATTAAAATTATCTATAAGAATGCGATGAATCCCTTCGGATTGAAGGATTTCTTCAACTTCAGCTAAATTTCGAGCTTCAACAATAATCTTCAAATCACGTTGTGTTTCGGCCAAATACGCTTTTGTTTTTTGAATGGCCGCTGTGATTCCGCCCGCAAAATCGTTGTGATTGTCTTTCAACATGATCATATCATACAAGGCAAATCGATGGTTCTCTCCTCCTCCTATTTTTACAGCCCATTTTTCACACGCTCGAAATCCTGGGGTGGTTTTGCGGGTATCCAAAATTTTTGTTCCCGTACCTTCCAACAAATCCACATACTGCCTTGTTTTTGTGGTAATAGCACTCATGCGTTGCATGGCATTCAATACCAATCTTTCGGCTTTTAAAATGGACTGTGATCGACCTGTAACATGAAAAACGACATCGCCAAAGTGAACGCGCGTGCCGTCCGCGATGAAAACATCCACCTGCATGTCAGGATCGACATAGTGAAATACCTTTTGAGCAAAAGCGACACCCGCAATTACGCCTTCATCTTTGACCAACAATTTGGCTTTTCCTAGGGTATTGGCGGGAATACAAGCGAGCGAACTATGGTCGCCATCACCCACATCTTCACGAATGGCATTGGCAATAATGGTTTGTATTTCGTATTCAAATTGGTCTTCTGAAATCATTTCTTTTTTACCTTAAAATTATAAATGGTCGGGGAAAATTTTTCCTGGATTTAAAATATTATTGGGGTCAAAAACATGTTTAATGCGCTCCATTAACTCCAAATGCACTTTGGAAAACGCAATATCCATATAATTCTTTTGAACCAACCCAATACCGTGTTCCCCCGATAGCGTTCCTTTTAAACGAACCGTCAACTCAAATATTTCACGAATCCCTTTGGGTACCTCATGTGTCCAATGGGCGTCGGTCAAATCACCTTTAAGGATATTGATGTGAAGATTTCCATCGCCTGCATGTCCGTAGCACACCGATTTGAACCCGTATTTGTTTCCTATTTTTTTCACCCCTGTCAACAATTCGGGCAACATGTATCGGGGCACTACGGTGTCTTCTTCTTTGTAAACCGAATTGGCTTTAACCGCTTCAGCTACCGAACGTCGCATTTTCCAGAGGGCTTTTTTTTGGTCTTCGGTATCGGCGAACAATATTTCATCAATAGCAAATTGTTCCACCACATGCATGATTTTCTCTGCCTCTTGCATTAACACTTCGGGATAATTTCCGTCAACTTCTATCAACAAATGGGCTTGAACAGCATCGGGGACTGTCACTGAAATCCCTTCCACATAGCGTAAAGCAAAATCAATCGCATCGCGTTCCATAAACTCCAAAGCACTTGGCACAATCCCTGCTCGAAATAGCGCTGAAACGGCTTCACAAGCTTCCTCCGCTTTAAAAAACGGAACTAACATCAATATGTTATGGTTGTTTAGTGGAATCAACTTTAATACAATTTTTGTGATGATGCCCAGAGTTCCTTCGCTTCCCACCATTAATTGCGTCAAATTGTAACCTGTCGAATTTTTCAAGGTATTTGCACCTGTCCAAATAATCTCTCCATTGGGCAATACCACTTCTAAATTCAACACATAATCTTTCGTCACCCCGTATTTTACAGCACGGGCTCCTCCTGAATTTTCGGCCACATTCCCGCCAATGAAACAGCTTCCCATACTACTCGGGTCGACGGGATAGAACAGTCCTTTTTCGGCCACTGCTTCCCGCAAAACCTGAGTGATTACGGCGGGTTCAACCGTGACTTGTAAATTTTGTTCGTCAATCTCAATAATCGTATTCAATCGCTCCATTGACAACCCAATACCCTCGTAAACGCACAATGCGCCTCCACTCAAACCCGTACGTGCACCAATTGGAGTAACAGGCATTTTATACGTATTAGCCACCTTAATGAGCTCCGCAATCTCTTGTGTTGAACCGGGTTTTACCACTACATTGGGAGGAAAAACCAAATCTTCCGTTTCGTCATGTCCGTAGTGCTTCAATACTTCAGGGTCGATGGAAATATAGGAAGGCCCGACAATCGCTTCAAGACGGGCTAAAATTTCTGGAGAAATAGCCATTTTTATTTTCAGTATAGTTCGCGTAAAAATAAAGTTTTGTTCCCAAAAAAGGAAGCTTTCGGCCTATTAAATCAGCAATCTGTAACACAAATATACCGTTAACCATGAAATTGGAAATTCAATGCAGAACATACTCCTTTTTAACACCAACTAAAAAAAATAGTAAAAGCTTGAATGAAAATACAATTTAATGGTTTAGCAGATTCCTCTTTAAACCCTAAATTTGATGTGGTAACCCATGTTGAAATTAATATCTTTACGAAAACTTTTGTTGTGGCTAAACAAATGGGGAAAAAATCGGCTTTACAAGAAAAGGAAGGGATTAGTCCCCCTCCTACTGTCAATGCAAAAGCGTTGCAACAGGTAGTTTCCAAACGCCGCATGCAACCCACAGCCTCCGATTTAATTCAGGGCATACGTCAGGGCGACATTACTGCGTTGAGTCGGGCGATTACCCTTATTGAAAGTGCGCAACCCCAACATCTTGAAAAAGCCAATTCAGTAATCAATGATTGTCTACCTTATGCTAATCAATCCTTGCGTATTGGAATCACGGGTGTTCCTGGCGTAGGAAAAAGTACGTTTATTGAAGCGTTAGGGATGCACTTGACTGGACTGGGGAAAAAAGTTGCCGTTTTGGCCGTTGACCCTAGTAGTATGTTATCGCATGGTAGTATTTTGGGTGACAAAACTCGTATGGAAGAATTGGTTAAGGAACCCAACGCGTACATTCGTCCCAGTGCAGCGGGTGATAGTTTGGGTGGCGTAGCCCGAAAAACAAGGGAAACCATTATTTTATGTGAAGCGGCTGGATTTGATACCATCATTATTGAAACCGTGGGTGTCGGACAAAGCGAAACTGCGGTACATAGCATGGTGGACTTCTTTTTACTCTTAAAAATTGCGGGAGCCGGTGATGAACTTCAAGGCATCAAACGCGGAATAATGGAGATGGCCGATGCGATTGTAATTAATAAAGCCGATGGAGATAACATTGCCAAAGCGAAATTAGCCAAAACCGAATTTCAACGTGCCTTGCATCTTTTTCCTGCCAAAAAAAGTGGCTGGACACCACTTGTGAGTACATGCAGTGCTTTTGAAAAAAAAGGCGTTGATACGGTTTGGGAAACCATTGTAACCTACCAAAAGATGGCTCAACATAATGGGTATTTTGAAACCAAACGGAATGCCCAGAATGAATATTGGATGCTGGAAACCATACAGGAACAGTTGAAATCAACCTTTTTTACACATCCTAAAGTATTGGCAGCACTTGACCATTATAAAGAAGCCGTTTCAAATCATCAAATGTCGCCTTTCGCCGCGGCCCATGCGTTACTGGAGCTTGCGAAAACGCCCAACGATTAAGTAATCAATCGCCAAGACCGAACTAACCAACGGTAAATAAGTTGAAATACGACCGCATACATCACAAAAGGAATCACAAGAGCCATTACTCCCAACCAAGGATCGAGATACGGTAAAAGCATGCCTTGACTTAGGGAAAGTTTTGAGAGTGAATATTGAGCTACTGATAGAATTCCCACCGTAAATAACAATATCACCAACAGCATTCGGCTAAATCGGAAACTAATTTGTTGCACCATTTTTTTGGGAGAATAGCCTAAAGCGTATTTGATGGAAACTTCTTCCCGACGCTCTAAAAAAGCCATTTTAATGTAGTTAATCACCAACACAACACTCAACAATAGAATAAAAACGCCGAGTAAAGCGATGGCTTGCAACACCAACATGATTTTCCCTTTAATCTTGGCCGAACGCAGCGATTCTTGATTGGATTCGTATCCTTTTTGCTCCATTTTGGCAATCAATCCGCCATCTTTTGCATCGTTGACTTTTACCAAAACACGGGTATAAATATCGCGATGTTTTTGTGAAAAATATTGGGAAGCATTAAGGGAATCCAAAAAAGCTTTGGGAACTAAAACCGAGTGAATGCGATCACTGAGTCCGATCAACCTCCCTTTATACGTTACATTTTTGTCTTTTAGGGTCAAATTGATATTGACTTCAATTTTTTTGGCAAAATCTTCGGTAATCTGAGGTAAGCCTTGGTTTAGCGCAAATCCGTAGTTGTACAAATTCAAATATTCCCTGGAGATCACAATGGGAATAACGTTGTTTTCCACTTTAAACGCTGACAAATCTTGAATATCGATTGCCTCATTGTCAACGGCTTCTAGATACATATCGGTGTAAAATGGTATAAAATTGCCGCCATCCGCTGAGATTTTGAAATCATTGGAAATGATGGGGAACACTTGTTTTACTTCACTCCATTTTCGCAATTCGGCCAAATCATTGGCATTAAAACCGATTAATTCTTTTCGTCCGATATTGTCGGGAGTAATCGTTTTGGATAAGGTAATCCAATAATTAGACGCCTCGTTTTTGGCACCAAAAAGCGCATTGGCATTGCTATACAATTGAACACACCCTAACACGAGTAAAAATGCAAGTAAAAGTCCTGGGATAACCCAAACCGATTTGGAAACAGATTGATTCATTAGAGCTGTAAAACGTTACATTGGTGAGAGAATGCAAAAGCATTCAGTTCAAAGAAAAGGACTGCAGATTGGTGGGAAAGCGCGACTTCAATAATCAAATCATAGGCTGCTTTCCGGTTGGCGGCGTCCAAATGACTAAAACATTCGTCATACACCAAAAAATCGGCTGGATGAATCAAACTCCGTAAGATGGCACCACGTTGCCGCTCGCCATAAGAACATTGCGCCGCTTTTTGATCGAGCACTTTGGCAATACCCAAACGTTGGGCATAGGTTTCCAACAAGTTTTGGGTTGCTGCATCAGCTTTACCAAAAGTTCGCATCACTACATTTTCGCGAATGGTTTGTTCAGGAATAAGACGTACATCCTGAAAAAGCAGTTGAATTCCTTTTTGACGAAAACGCACCAATTCCTCCAAGGATAAATTTTGGAGGATTTGGCCGTCGTAGGTGATTGTCCCTTCATAGTGGAAATGATTCCCGAAAAGCGCTGTAGCTAAGGTAGATTTCCCACTCCCAGAAGGGGCAACAATTAAATATTGGTTGCCTTTTTCAAAGGTGATTTCTTGTTTCCAAAGCGAAGATTCCGCCAATTTAGGGGAGAAATAAACGGGGAAAACCGCATGTAATCCGAGTTTATTCATACCCCATGAAGTAATGAATCGCGTTTTCTTTGTTCTTGTCTAATGTAATTTTTATTTCCGATGTAAAAGCTCCATCGGTAACTTTGGCAGAGGAAACAATCTCTTTGACATTGGCGCGCATGTTGGTATAACGCAAACCTTCATTAATTTGCGAGCCATCCATCCACGAGATACTGTTTAACCCTGATTCCTTATTTAACTTGGTATTGTTGGCGACTTTACTCTTTTTTATACCTTCCAATTTGGCAGGTTCTGTAGCAAATACCATCATCGAATTGGTCATGAGAACGGTACCTTGACTTTGAATCATAGGCATCATTTTGGTATTGATAAAATCCATCATCTTTTTACCTTTTGCTTTATCGATTCCCAGGGCAAGTAGCATATTTTGTTTGGGATAAACCCCATATTGCATATTGTCTTCGCTGTAATTTTGGAAGAACTTAAAGTTGGCATACGCAAAATCCCCAGTAAACGCATTCATCACATCATCTAGGGTTAACTCTTGAGAAGCCAACATATTATTGGCAGCCGACTCCAAGCCTGCTTCTTTGACCATATAACGCACCAAATCCATACTGAAAAATCCAATTCCATAGCCCGAAGTATCATCCAATTCAATGTTTTTCACCATATCATAATTGACTCCTTTCCCTTGGTAATATTTTTCAACCACCTTTCGCATTTCGTCATTAAAATGTGTTTGTGATGCCATAACAATCTCCCCTTTTTCAAAACGAACTGACACGGCTAATGCGGCATTTAAAAGCAATTTATTCACTGCCAACGATTCAATATATCCTTTGGAAGCCGTATTTATCACCCCATGCAAATTAACCCAAAGACTCATATCGGTGTCTTCGGTAAGCGCCGTTTTTATTTGCTCCTGAACGGATTCGTTTTCGATAGCCTTCCGTGCTCGGAAATCGGCGTAATATTTCTCATCCGTTTCTTGGTAATTTTGACCGTAACTGTTGTTATAGTTGGTGAACTTTGACAAAATAAGCACATCATCATCGAGTGTTCCTATCAGTTCGCTTCCTGCATAAACCGTTTTTTTGGTGGCATCAACTTTAACTTCTTTGCGGGTGAGTTTTGAAAACTTTTGTTCAAAAATTTTGACATCATCCAAACTCATGATGATAGAAACCGCCATATCATTATTCACATTATCAACCATCACATACATGGGTTCGTCCATGTTGATCCCCGCACTTTCGCCATTCATGAGCAATTGAAAAGCTTCTTTCTCATTGTCAGACATGTTTTGCATATTGGGATCTTTGGCAATTTCCTCTTTGGGAAGTTTCCCATCGAGTTCGTTTAAATTGATTCTAGAAACGGCCAACGTTTTGTCGGTTACATATTTCAATACTACTTCATTGGAATTGCCTCCACATGAAATCATTACAGTGCTTACTAAACAAAGCAATAGTAAGGCTTTCAAATTGTTCTTGATCATAATAAGATAGGATTATAGATAAAAAAATGTTTATTCAAAATCTTCCATTTCAGCATCGTAGAATTCGCCTGCTTGTTGGATTAGGGCTTCCATTTCGGCCTCCAATTCAGCCTGATCTTCATCATCGACATCATCAAATATTTCGACCTCATCATTGGCCAAGTTAATAATGAATCGAGGATAATCTAAATGAATAACGAAAAGGTCGTCGGGAAACTGAGAGTTATCAGCCAGTACAAATTTTGGAAGATTCATGAAAAATAATTAATTGAAGTGATAAAACAAAGGCTGCGTTGCGACTAAATTTGGCTTTAAATCTAGATCTACAACTTAAAGTAGTAGAGCAATGTGGCAAAGTGTTTTAAGTTACTGTGTTTTGGATTAATTTCTTGGTTAAATAATGAAAGCGAATATACAAAAAAATTGCAGCAAACGTCAACCCAGCCAATAATCCTATCCAAACCCCAACTGCACCCAACGTGGTATACTTCCCGAGGTAAAATGATAATGGAAATCCAATAATCCAATAGGCTATAAAAGTAATGTACATCGGTATTTTCACATCTTGGAGTCCCCGTAGCGCCCCCAAAACCACTACTTGTATGCCGTCGGAAATTTGAAAAAAAGCAGCAACAATTAATAAACTAGAGGCTATCGTTAGCACTTCCATGGTATTTGACAATTCCAAAGTGTTGTCGACATCGAGAAATAAATGAGGCAAATAGGTATGAAAAAGTATGAAGAATAGCGCAAATACGATTTCAACCAAAACTGCAAGCAAGAAAACGGAACGGGCAACGCGCACTAGTCCTCTATAATCTTGCATTCCTTTGAAGTTGCCCACACGAATCATCGAAACTACGCTAAGGCCCATAGCAAACATGAAAGTCAGCGACGCCAAACTCAACGCGATTTGGTTGGCCGCTTGACTTGTTTTTCCTAGGGTTCCACATAACCAAATGGCCGCGGTAAACAAAACCACTTCAAACAACATTTGCAATGCCGAGGGAATTCCCAAATCAACAATTTGTTTTGCAACACGGTACTGCAAATTTTGAAAATGAAATTTCGAAAAATAGGCTCGGAGTTGCGGTTGCCGAAAAAGTAAAACATGCATAAATACTAGCATCGCAATTCGAGATAAAACGGTACCTAAAGCAGCACCTTGAATGCCCATCTCAGGAATAATCCACCAACCGTAAATAAAAATATAATTGAGTACGATATGCACCACATTAGCCAACAAAATGGCATACATAGAATACTTGGTCAGGGATAATCCATCAGCAAACTGCTTGTAAGCCTGATACATAATTAAAGGAACCAATGAAAAAGCAACCTGTATCAAGAAAGGTTCGGCGAGCACCAACACTTCCGCTGGCTGTTCCAATAGTTTAAGTAGAGGAACTGACAACACTACCAAGCCAAATAATATCCAGCCCAAAAGAGTACATAAAACCCAACCGTGCTGAAAAAAGGTACGAATTTGTTGGATATCGTTAGACGTATCCGCTTGCGCAATCAGAGGAGTCAAAGCTGTTGAAAAACCAATTCCCAAGGACATTGCAACAAAAATGAGACTATTACCAAGAGATACCGCGGCCAATTCAGTACTTCCCAATCGACCTACCATAATATTATCAACGATACCAATTAAGGTATGTCCCACCATACCCAAAATCACAGGATAGGCCAATTGTATATTATAGGTAAACTCTTTACGGTAAGATTGCCAAGACATCTTTATCAAATTAGGAACAAAGGTAGACCCCTTTTTTGGGCTATGCAAAAAGAATACGTAATAGAACTGCTATTTTTTTGTAATATTATTCTTACAATTATTAATTTCAACCCATCAAAACTCGACAAAATGCACTTTTGTAAGGTTATTCGTCGATTTTTATCGTCGTTTGTAAGTATTATATTACTTAAGTTGTAATTTAGTATAGCCAAATCAAAATAAAACCGATGAAAACAATTACCTTATTTCTGCTACAAGTAGTAGTGCTTAGTGCCACTGCTCAAAATGTATTTCGCGAAGATTTTAACACCTATGTGGTCAATCAAAATCTTTCGGGTCAAGGTCAATGGACGAATGCTGAAAACTCCTACGGATTAGGTTCGTGCAGCACGTCAAATTGCTCAAATGCTAAAGTGATTCAACAGACGGTTGGATTTTTAAATTGGGGGACTTCTAACCGTTCTGTTGAATTAATTGCCAACGGTGACGGGTGTGGCGTTCCTTTTCCTACTCAAAATGCAGGTGAAATCTACATTGGATTTGTATTGCGACTTACGAGTTGTGCATACTCAAGTCAAGAATTCCTTCGGATTAGTGGTTCAAGTAGTGCAACAGCGGCATTAAAAGTTTATGTTGTCCGATTGAATTCCTCGCAATACAGTGTAGGTATTTCTAAGAATAGTGGCAACATTGTATGGTCTTCCGTTCCCTTTACCTTAAACAGCAATCAGTTGGTGGTGGTTCGTTACAGCATGTTTAATGGTGGTTCGGATGATATCTTGCGTTTGTATACTAACCCTGTTGTAATGGCCGATGAACCTGCCTTACCCAATGCCCTGACTAATAATGGTGAAGATGTAAGCAATACTTTAGACCGGATGGTAATCAACTTACGAAATGCCAATGCCCCTGTGGGTCGCATGGGATTGGTAAGTATTGCCCAAACATGGGAAAGCTTGCGGTACAGTGCGTTGAGTCAAACGGAATTTAATGCCACGCAATTCATCGCGCAGTATGAGGCTGGTGAAATTACCATTCAAAACTCCCAAGCGTCCACTCCAGCAACGATGACATTATATTCCACCTTGGGACAATCCATTACAACTACAAAAATAAATTTAGATTCGGGAACTACTCGTATTCAGGTTCCTTCAAATTTAAGTCCGGGCATGTATATCCTACATTTCCAAGATAAATACAAACAAGAATTCATAAAAAAATTGATGGTTAATTAAGAAAGCCTCCTTCGGGAGGTTTTTTTTTGGCAATCACTCTCCTTAAAATCAATACTTTTGAAAAAAAATCGATTGGGTTTCCAACCTTTTGAAGAAGAGGTATCTCTTTACTATAAAACACCTACCCCGTGATTGATGAAAAACTAATAGAGGGCTGCCGAAAAAAACAACGCGAGGCACAACGACAGGTCTATGAAAAATTAGGTCCGTATTTGTTTCGTTTGTGTAAAATGTATTTAAAGAAAGAAGAGGAAATTGAAGAGGTATTAGCCGATTCATTTTTTATTCTTTTTACAAAAATTGATCAACTCAACGAAAACAAAGCGTTTTGGAGTTGGGCGAAACGCATCACTATAAACGAATGTTTACGGCATTTGAAGAAGAAAGTCAATTTCAACTTGTACCTAGAAGACCGCCCGCAAATTCCCGGTGTAGAAGCCGAGCAAGAGCAACCGCTTTTGGAAGCTGACTTACTGAAATTGTTGGACACGTTGCCGCATGGAAGTCGAACTATTTTTTCGCTCTTTGTCATTGAAGGCTATAGTCATAAAGAGATTTCAACCCTACTCTCGATCACGGAAGGAACCTCCAAATCACAACTCAATTTTGCCAAATCCAAACTCAAGGAATTGGTTAACCTACATTATTACCAACAGGCGAAATAAATTATGGAACATAACGATAAATTTTGGAACCAATTTCAGCAACTCGATGCAAAGACGCCCAAAGATACTTTTCCTGGTATGGAAAAAATATGGGACCGTGTTGAAACCAAGCTGGATCATAAAGTAGCGGTTCAAGAGCAATGGAAATGGAAGAAAATTGCTGTAGCTGCATCGGTGACGTTGGTCATTTCAATCAGCTATTTGATTTGGAATAGCGCTGAAAGTCCTACGCCAACTTCTCCCCATTTGCCCAAAAAGGAAACCCTTTCAAATGAGGTCACCGTTCAAACCCGTAACAATCCCCCAGCGGTCGCTCACCCTGTGGAAACTCCAAATCATCCCGCGCTTCAACCCAACATTGAAGACTTGGTAGAAAAATCTGTCCAATCGAACCCTACAGTGGCTACTACCGAGAAAAAACTGGAAATTCGAGAAGAGGTTCAAAAAGAAACCGATGGTGTTACTCCAAGAAGTATGGACTCCAAAGAAGTAATCGTGCAACCCGGAGCCTACAATACTGCCTCGTCTAATTTGAGAGGAACATTGCTTCCCCAACGAAAATTTGACGCAATCGGTGTACAAGAAAGTCCAAAAATGGTCCTACGAGGGAAAAGTAAAAATACAGCGCAAAAAGAGGAACCTTTGGTTGTCGTGGATGGCGAGGTCACCGAAAATTACAACCTTGAGGATGCCGACTCTGTGGTGTATTTAAATAATCCGCTCTATATTATTGATGGAACAGAATACACTGAAAAGGAAGTGTTTGGTCCCAACCCGACTTGTCCTTATGCCCCACTTAAAGAACAACCTATTGAATCGGTTACGGTGCTGCAGGCCGAAAAAGCGATTGAAATCTATGGTAAAAAAGCAGAAAATGGAGTAGTGATTATCACTACTAAAACAGGAAAACCTACGCCGAAAAAGTAAACCAAAAGTATTGTTTAACGTAAAAAAGTAACGCCATGAAATATGTAAAACATCTTTCGTTAGCCCTTGCTATGCTTATTCATTTCGTAAGCTTTGGGCAATTAAAAACCATCACAGGCCAAGTTGTCGATGACCAGGGAACATTACTCCCCGGAGCCTACATCTCCATTAAAGGAACAAAAAAATATGTGACCTCAGACTTGGATGGAAAATTTAGTATGTCAGTGAATATTGGCGCAACATTAACCGTGAGTTATATTGGGTACCAAACCAAAGAAGTGGTCGTGGGTAAAGAAAATCATTACTCCATTCAATTAAATGCTGAAGCAAAGGTATTGGACGAAGTAGTCATCACGCAAGGATACCGACTTGTCTCAAAGAAAACAAGTGTTTCTGCCACTAGCGTTGCTGTCACGAGTAAAATAGTAGAAAACCGACCCAATGCCAATGTAATGAATACATTACAAGGGCAAATTGCGGGTGTTTCCTTTCCAACTTATGATTCAAAATTAGAACTAAAAGATAAAAAAGGAATCAACTCTAACCCCGATGAATCCTATGGCGCTTTAATTGAAAACGTCTTCGAAAGTCCACGCGCCAATCCGCTGTCGACCTTTTCCATCGATGTTGATAATGCCTCGTACACCAACATTCGGCGCATGATTAATAATGGTCAAAACGTTCCCAAAGACGCCGTTCGTATTGAAGAAATGATCAATTTTTTCAAGTACAATTACGCACAACCTACAGGAGAACACCCTTTTGCCATTCATACCGAATACAGCGCTTGTCCCTGGAATACAAACTCCAAACTGTTGCGTATTGCACTTCAAGGAAAAACATTGGAAAGCGACCTTTTGCCTCCCTCCAACTTGGTATTTCTTATCGATGTTTCGGGTTCAATGGGAGCTGCCAATAAATTACCTCTCGTTATTCAATCGTTAAAGGCTTTAACCTCACAATTGCGTGAAAATGACCGCATCGCCATCGTGGTGTATGCTGGGGCTGCTGGATTGGTATTGCCTTCTACGGCGGGAAATCAAAAAGATAAAATCATTCCTGCACTCGATCATCTCTCGGCGGGTGGAAGTACCGCTGGAGGAGCAGGGATTGAATTGGCATACAAAGTGGCACAGGAAAACTTTATCCAAGGAGGCAATAATCGGGTAGTTTTGGCCACCGACGGCGACTTCAATGTTGGATACAATTCATCCAGTGATTTGGGCCAATTGATTGAGGAAAAAAGAAAAACGGGTGTCTTTCTAACCTGTTTAGGCTTCGGAATGGGGAATTATAAAGACACTACTTTAGAAACTTTGGCCAACAAAGGCAATGGAAATTATGCCTACATCGATACCTTACAAGAAGCCAACCGTTTTTTGGTCAAAGAATTCAAAGGAACGATGTTCGCCATTGCGAAAGATGTCAAGATTCAAATCGAATTTAATCCTTCCTTGGTCAAGGCCTATCGCTTGATTGGGTATGAAAATCGGAAATTACGTCCCGAAGATTTTAAAAATGATGCTATTGATGCAGGCGAGTTGGGAAGTGGTCATACGGTAACGGCATTTTATGAAATCATTCCCACAGGCATAGAATCCAATCTATTTGTTGCTACTGATGATTTGAAATATACGCCAAAAGTCGCCCCTGATGCTCAATTAAATAGTGAATTGGCAACAGTTAAGTTTCGCTATAAAAAACCTGACGGTGATCGTAGTACCGAAATGACCCGTGTGATACAAAATATTGAGGTCGGCGCCCTTAATGCATCACCCGATTTTCGTTTTGCAGCGGCTGTGGCTTGGTTTGGCTTGTATTTACGCGACTCAAAATTGATTCAAAATAAATCGATTACCGATATAGAAAACTTAGCCAATACAGCTATTGGACAAGATAAGGAAGGCTATCGCTACGAACTGATTCGTTTGGTAAACACTTTTCAGCATAATTAGTTAGGGTTAATTTTGGTTAACGAAAAGGCCGGGAGTTGAGTGCTTCCGGCCTTTGATTTATTTTTCAATCTCTTTTAAGTTTTCCATTTTTTTATATTCCAAGAATCCTTTAATATCCTCAAAATGCTCTCGTACGCGCTTGTTTCCAAATTCAAAAACCTTAGTAACCAAGCCATCTAGGAAATCCCGATCGTGCGACACAAGGATTAACGTGCCGTCAAAGTCTTTAAGCGCCTCTTTGATGATATCTTTTGTTTTCATGTCCAAATGATTCGTAGGCTCATCCAAAATCAAGACGTTTACGGGTTCAAGCAATAATTTAATCATCGCCAAACGGGTACGCTCACCGCCTGATAAAACTTTTACCTTTTTATGTACATCATCGCCGCCAAACATAAAGGCGCCGAGAAGATCTTTGATTTTGGTTCGAATCTCACCCACAGCTATTCGATCAATCGTTTCAAAAACCGTCAATTCACCATCCAACAAAGCCGCTTGATTTTGGGCAAAATACCCTACCTGCACATTATGACCGATTTCTAATTTTCCTTCAAAATCGATTTCATTCATAATGGCTTTGATCATCGTTGATTTCCCTTCCCCATTTTTCCCTACAAAAGCCACTTTTTGTCCCCGTTCTATAACCATATTGGCATCTTTAAACACCACATGATCATCATATTTTTTGGACAAATGTTCAACAACAACGGGATATTGTCCACTACGTGGGGAGGGTGGAAATTTTAAACGAAGAGCCGATGTATCGACCTCATCAACCTCAACTAACTCGAGTTTTTCCAACATTTTCACACGAGATTGCACTTGCAAAGTTTTAGAATAGGTTCCTTTGAATCGCTCGATAAATTCAGTGGTTTCAGCAATCATTTTTTGCTGCTCCTCGTAGGCTTTTTGTTGATGTGCCCGACGTTCTTTTCGCAACTCTAAATAATGGGAATACTTCGCACGGTAATCATAAATACGCCCCATCGTCACTTCAATCGTGCGGTTGGTGATGTTGTCAACAAAAGCACGGTCGTGGGAAATCACCATTACGGCCTTGGCTTGATTTAATAAAAAATCTTCCAACCATTGAATACTATCCATATCTAAGTGATTGGTGGGCTCATCGAGCAAAATCAAATCGGGTTTTTTCAAAAGTATTTTGGCCAATTCAATGCGCATTCGCCATCCCCCCGAAAATTCAGAAGTAGGCCGATGAAAATCATCCCGTTCAAATCCTAGCCCTTTTAAAACTTTCTCGACTTCGGCTTCGTAATTGATTTCTTCGATAGAATAAAATTTTTCGCTTAACTCTGAAACGCGTTCAATCAACTTCATGTAATCGTCGCTTTCATAATCGGTACGCACTGTAAGCTGTTCATTTAGCGCATCAATTTCTTCTTTCATCGAAAAAATTTCCGCAAAAGCTTTGGAAGTCTCTTCTAAAACCGTCACATCATCTTGCGTCAATAAATGCTGGGGTAAATAAGCGATTACCGCTTCTTTGGGGGCCGAAACAGCACCGCGTGTAGGTTTGTTTTGACCGGCTACAATTTTTAATAAGGTAGATTTTCCCGCACCATTTTTGCCCATTAAGGCTATTTTATCGGTTTCATTTATAGCAAAAGTAACTTCACTAAAAAGGGTAGTTCCTCCAAATTCAACAGCGATATCGTTTACGGTAATCATAGATGTAATAGCTTTAAAATAAAGCGGCAAAGATAGCGGAATTAAGGACTTCTTGAGAATGGAGTAAAAGAAAAAAGACAACCCTAAAGTTGTCTTGTTCTGCGACGGTTTTGGATGTAATCAGTGATCGCTTTACGGGTGGTGTACCAGTTTTTGCCTTCTTTGTAGGCGTCAATTTTGCCTTGACGGGCTAATAAACTGATGTACTCTTGCCCATATGGAGTACCCGGCTCACTCACTATTGTGGCAATCGATTCGTAAGGCTCTTGACCCGGAAAAGCATTTAAATAGATGTTTAAGGATCGTTCTACAGCTTGACACATCAACAAAATGAGCTTTTGATAATTACCATTATTGGCTTGATTAAGGGCTTCATAATATTTTTTTCTATCATTTTTTAAGATGATGGCTGGGGGAAAACCCTCTTGCATTAATAACAAATTCATAACCAAACGAACAGTTCTACCATTACCATCAAAAAATGGATGAATCCAAACAAATTTATGATGAAAAATAGTAGCTAATTCAATAGTGTTTAAGCCTTGTGGATTATCATGCACAAAAGCAATCAATTCATCAATGAGTGCAGGAATTTTGAGCGCATTGGGAGGGATGAAATTTGCGCCTGAAATACGTACTCCTCCATTGCGAAGTCGACCCGCGAACTCTTCTTCGATCGAACGCAACACATAAGCATGTAAGGTTAAAATATCGCGGCTTTGAAGCTGATAGGAATCATGCACAATAGAATATAAATACGCAATGGCAACTTCATGGTTTTTGACTTCAAAATGCTCTCGCAACGACTTCCCTTTGATGGTAATCCCCTCTTGAAGCACAAGCTGGGTTTCGCGAAGACTCAAAGTGTTTCCTTCGATACTATTGGAATTGTAGGTCCATTCGATAGTTAAGGATTCTTTGATTTTTTGGAGGGCACTTTGAGGTAATGGCCGCCCTTGATCTAACATTTGTTTTTTGTCAAACAAGCGTTGGAACGTTTCTTCAAATTCTACATAGTAACTTCTATCAATCTCCCACATACCACAAAGGTATCGTTTTATTCTTTAATTATTACTATCCGATATTAATTTTAACAAAAATAAAAAATCCCGAAAGTATCGGGATGGGTTTCTAAATTTTCAATTTTTATTAATTTTCGTCTTCTTCGTCTTCCACTTCAAAAAACAAAGGTTCAATCATGATGTTTTCGGCGATGATTTCGAGGCGTTCTGTAATTTGAGAACAAAAGAAAATCCGCTGTACTTTTTCAATACTCTCAGATAAACGAAGAATTTTGGGCTCGTATCGATTTTTTATGATTACCTCTGCATCATCTAATATAAACATTTTCAATTGGTTTACATCAAAACCAGCCGAACCAAACATGGTCGTCAATTGATTTGGCGTGCCAATTAAAACATCGATTCCCAGAGAAATTTGATTTTTATCTTCATCCAAATCCGAACGATCATGAACATGATAAATACGCAAGGCATTGTACTTATTTAATTGGTTGAACACCTCAACCATCTCTAACACTTTGACTTTATCATTACAAATAATCAAGGCCCTTGGAGACAATTCAAAAGGCTTGTTCAAGCGCTGAATGACATGGAGTGCAATTGTGGTCGACTTCCCACTTCCAACATCACTTTGAATGACCATATCAGTACCACTTTTTATCGCAGCATACGTTCCATCTTGCAGGTCATTCGCCGATGTTAAACCCGATTCTATCAAGGCTTGCTGAAGTATTGGGTTTATTTTTTTTAACTGCATAAATACTTTTTTTAATTTATTTACTCGCAAATAATTTCACGTCACTTTCCGAAATCTCTTGGCCTCCCAAAATAATCAAACGCTCCACGACATTGCGTAATTCGCGAATATTACCCGTCCAATCATATTCTTGAAGCAATTGAACAGCGGCATGTGAAAACTGTTTGGGAGCATTTCCTTGTTCCTCAGCAATTTTTGCTGTAAAATGTTCTATCAACAATGGGATATCATCTCGGCGTTCATTTAATGCAGGAACTTTTATTAAAATAACGGCTAATCGATGGTATAAATCCTCCCGAAATTTTCCTTCTTCGATTTCCTTTTTCAAATCCTTATTCGTTGCTGCAATTACGCGAACATTGACTTTGATATCCTTATCGGCTCCAACTCGCTGGATTAAATTTTCTTGTAACGCGCGTAAAACCTTAGCCTGTGCGGCCAAACTCATATCGCCTATCTCATCCAAAAAAATGGTGCCACCATCGGCTGCTTCAAACTTACCCGCACGATCTTTAACCGCCGAAGTAAAAGCGCCTTTTACATGGCCAAACAATTCACTTTCAATCAACTCCGAGGGAATCGCCGCACAGTTTACTTCAACTATAGGGGCCTCAGAGCGATCGCTTTTTTGATGCAATTGGTGGGCGACTAATTCCTTACCCGTTCCATTTGGCCCCGTGATTAAAACGCGGGCATCGGTTTTGGCAACCTTTTCAATCATTTCCTTGATATGCTGAATCGGTGCGCTCGTTCCAATGATTTCATAGTTTTTGGAAACCTTCTTTTTTAAAATTTTATTCTCAACAACCAATTGCTTGCGATCCAACGCATTGCGAACGGTATTGAGTAATCGATTTAAATCAGGGGGTTTGGAGATATAATCGAAAGCTCCTAATCGCATGGTATTGATGGCTGTTTCCATATCACCATGCCCTGAAATCATCACAATAGGAATTTCAGGCTTTATTTTTTTTACCGCCTCAAGGAGTTCTTCCCCATCCATTTTGGGCATTTTTATATCGCACAAAACCAAATCAAAATCAGTGACTTTAATTTTTTCTAGGCCTTGCACCCCATCTTCAGCTTCTTCCACTTGATAGGTATCGCTTTCTTCTGTTAAAATTCGCGTAAGCACACGACGGATGGAAGATTCATCTTCTATGACCAATATTTTAGGCATAAGTTGTATTTTATTTATTTTCAGATTGTAACAAAGGACATGCCACTTTCGGCTTTAATAGGAAATCCAACGCAATAATTCCTTCCAGGTGGGACGTTTCCCATACATCAAAATTCCTACACGATAAATTTTGGAAGCAAACCATACGACAAAAACAAATGTACCAAACAATAACACCAAAGAAATCGCCAACTGCCACCAAGGCACTCCAAAAGGAATACGCATCATCATTACGATGGGGGAAGTAAGCGGTACCATAGAAAATGTAGTAGCAATCGTGCCGTGTGGATCATTCATGACCGTGAAGAATCCAATATAAACTCCCAAAATCAACGGCATGATAATGGGCAATAAAAACTGCTGTGAATCGGTTTCGTTATCAACAGCGGCACCAATTGCGGCATAAAACGAACTGTATAGAAAATACCCTCCGATAAAATAAAAAATAAACGAAACGAGTATCGTCCCCACCGGCAACTTCCATAACTCATTCAAATACAAAGCTACTTTGCTTAAATCTTGTCCTGAAGTAGCCATTATTTTTTGCGTTTGCCCAGAGGTAGCTCCCAGCGGCACATCAAAAACAACGGACAGTACAAACATTGCGGTCAAACCTAACAAGGCCCAAATCAAAAACTGAAGAATCCCTGCAATGGACGTACCAATAATTTTGCCCATCATCAACTGAAACGGTTTTACTGAGGAAATAATTACTTCAATAATACGCGATGTTTTTTCTTCAATGACACTACGCATCACCATATTTCCATAGATAACGATAAACATCATAATTAGATAACCAAAAGCACCTCCAATTCCAATCTTTATTTCGTTAATCCCTTTCAAAGCTTGTTCCCCTGAAGCTTTGACCAAATTAATGGCAACTTTAGCTTGGGCTTGTTGTATTTTCAGTGTATCTAAACCGACTGCTTTAAAATTTTCTTGGGTCATTTTTTTGGTAATAACCGACTCTAAATCGGCAATAAACATGACGCTCGGACTATCATTGGAGATGTATTCTATCGTTTTTTCCAAGTCCTTGTTTTCAGTTTCATTCGGAATCAATAACAAACCCTCATAATGTTCGGCTTGGATGCTATCTTTTAGAACAGGTACAGGTGTTTGTGAAAAATCAACATATTTATACTCTTCGTCACTTTTAAACTGTGCAAAAAAACGACCCGTTTCGTCATGAATGGCAATGGTTTTTTGATCGGCTTTCAACGTACTCAAATAGCCGACAAAAACTGCAATTCCAACAAAAAGTAACGGACTCAAAAAAGTCATCACAATAAAAGACTTATTGCGCACTTTGGCGGTAAATTCTCGCTTAATTATCAATACAAGTTTGCTCATAATAGCCGATTAATCCGTTACAGTTTGGATAAAAATGTCATTCACAGTGGGTATTTTTTCTGCAAAATGGGTTACTTGCCCACGTTGCATCAGCGTGTGTAAAAGTTCATTGGCGGAATGATTTCCTAATTGAATTTCCAATTTTAACTCTTGATTCAACGACTTGAAATCAGTTGTTTTCAGGGTGAATTTTTGGGACAAATCATACCAAACACCTTCCACATTATCGGTCAAAATCCCAACGTCATACGAATGGGTTCTGTATTGCTTTTTCACCTCCGACAACTTTCCTTCAATCAACTTATTCGATCGATGGATCAAAGCAATATAATCGCACATCTCCTCTACCGATTCCATGCGATGGGTTGAAAAAATAATCGAAGTTCCCTGTCGATTTAGAGCGATAATTTCATCTTTAATCAAATTGGCATTAACAGGGTCAAAACCCGAAAAGGGTTCGTCCAAGATCAAAAGCTTCGGTTGATGCAATACCGTCACAATAAATTGCACTTTTTGCGCCATTCCTTTGGACAATTCTTGTATTTTTTTGTCCCACCAAGAAGTGATCTCAAACTTTTCAAACCAATACTTGAGTTGTGTTTTGGCATCATTTTTTGACATCCCTTTGAGCTGCGCTAGATACAGACATTGCTCTCCTACTTTCATGGTTTTATACAATCCACGCTCTTCGGGCATATACCCTATTTCATGAACATGCTTTGGATGAAGGGGTTCACCATCCAATATAATCGAACCGCTATCGGGCAAAGTAATCTGATTGATGATGCGAATAAGAGATGTTTTACCGGCGCCATTGGGTCCCAATAAACCATAAATGCTTCCTTGGGGCACCGTGAGTGAAACGGCATTCAAAGCAGTATAGTCACCGTATTGTTTGACAACTTTATCAACAGTTAAAATGGATTGCATATGTTTTTAAATCTTCGGGTAAAAATACGGAATTCCCAACAGAATGGGGCATAACTAAAAACAAAAAACCCACCCTTATGGTGACACAAGGATGGGAAAAATTGCTATGAAAAAGAAATTACTTGTTCCCAAGTAATGCTCAAAAGTAAAATTATTTTTTTAACTACGAAAACATATCTTTAACTTTTTCAAAAAAAGATTTTTCGCTCTTTTCGGGGCACGGTATAAAGTTTTCGTCGGTCAATGCTTTTTCAAAAAATTGGCGTTGCTCTTTAGACAATGCTTTAGGGGTCCAAACATTGACATGTACAAGTAAATCGCCATTCCCATAACTGTTTAAACTGGGGATTCCTTTTCCTTTCAATCGTAAAATTTTTCCGGATTGAATGCCCTCTTCCAACTTAATACGGACTTTTCCATTAACCGTATCTAATTCCTTCGAAACCCCTAATGCGGCTTCTGCAAAACTGATGTATAAATCATAGTGAAGGTTTTCGCCATCCCGTTTAAGCCATTCGTGCTCCGTTTCTTCGATCACTACAATTAAATCGCCGGGGATTCCATTTCCAGGAGCATCGTTTCCTTTGCCCGACACTTTCAATTGCATTCCATCGGCAACACCTGCTGGTATTTTAATAGAAACGGTCTCGTCTTCCATAATCATACCGTAGGCATCGGCATTGTTCGGTTTACTTTCAATAGTTTGCCCAGAACCGCCACACATATGACACGTTGTTGCGGTTTGCATGCGACCCAGAATCGTATTGGTAACTTTTAATACTTGACCCGCACCATTACAGGTAGGACACGTTTTATACCGAACGCCTGGCGCTTGTATTTTACGCTTAACTTTTACTTTCTTTTCAACGCCGTTGACTACTTCTTCTAGTGTGAGTTTGACTTTAATCCGTAGATTACTGCCTTTCATTCTGCGGGAACCACCGCCGCCAAATCCACCGCCAAAACTCCCCCCAAAAGCACCACCAAAAATATCGCCAAACTGACTGAAAATATCATCCATATTCATGTGATGACCACCACCAAAGCCACCTGCCCCATCAAATGCTGCATGACCGTATTGATCATAACGTGCTTTTTTATCGGGATCACTCAAAACCTCATAGGCTTCTGCGGCTAACTTGAAGTTTTCTTCTGCTTCTTTATTGCCGGGGTTTTTGTCCGGGTGAAATTCAATCGCTTTCTTACGGTAGGCTTTTTTTATTTCCTCCGCACTGGCATTTTTACCGACGCCTAGTATTTCGTAAAAGTCTTTTTTACTCATATCTTAAATTATTGTCCGATGACCACTTTAGGAAAACGGATAATTTTATCGCCTAATTTATACCCTTTTTCAATCACATCTACGATTTTACCCTTCAAATCCTCTGTGGGCGCAGGAATTTGAGTAATCGCTTCTGCAAAATCCGCATCAAAAGCATCCCCCGCTTGAAGGGAAACTTGTTCAAGACCTTTCGCAACTAAAGTAGATTTAAATTTTTCATGAATCAATTCAACTCCTTTGAACAAAGCTTCGTCGGCTGATTTTTGAATTTGTTCCATTGCTCGATCAAAATCATCTAAAACCGGTAACATCGCAACCAAAACTTCTTGATTGGCTGTTTTAAACAACTCTAATCGCTCTTTGGCGGTACGTTTTTTATAATTCTCAAATTCGGCAAACAAACGCAAAAATTTATCTTTTTCTTGGGCCAATTGCAACTCCAACTTTTGCTCTGCTGACAATTCTTCCGCTGACGCACTTCCTTCTGATTCCGATACTTCGGGTTGCACTTCAGGGGCTAACTCAGGAGCTTCATGTTCGTTTGTCTCAGTATTCATGGTATTCTTTCCTTTAAATGGGTTGTTGATTTTCATTCGAATGTATTGCTTCGCAAAATTCCGTGCAAAAGTACTGCCATTTCCTTAAAAATGTCAAATTGTCATTTATTTTTATTAAAAAAAAGGAGGAGCAATTCTATTGCATTCACGAAATCGCTAAGCATATGGCATTGGATTAAGAATGCCGCGAAGGACAGCAGATTCG
Source organism: Flavobacteriaceae bacterium (assembly GCA_947463515.1). GTDB lineage: Bacteria > Bacteroidota > Bacteroidia > Flavobacteriales > Flavobacteriaceae > Flavobacterium. The sequence continues at coordinate 43,576 of CANHRI010000004.1, read as the reverse complement.
ACAATAAATAAAAAATCTGCTCTGGAAGAGAATGCTAGGGTAATAAATCGTTGAACGCCTTTTCAGCATCAGGATACGTGAAAGTAAATCCCAAATCCAAGGCTCGTTGGGGAAGAATTTTTTTATCATTAAACAACAGTTCATGCATGTCTCCCAAAACGAGTCGCATAACCCATCGCGGTACGGGAGGCAACCAAATGGGGCGTTTCAGTAGGCGCGCTATGATTTTGGTTTGCTCTTTGTTGCTGACGGCATGAGGAGCGACACCGTTAAAAACCCCTGCATGACCCTGCTCTAGTAACCAAGCATACAATTGCACAATATCGTGAAGGTGAATCCAGGATTGCATTTGCTTACCCGTCCCAAAAATGGCTCCCATACCCCATCGAATGGGCTGAACGATAGGTTTCAAAGCACCGCCCTCACGAGCATATACCACGCCAGTTCGCACTTTGGTTACCGGTAGATCGAGTTTTGAAAATTGATCCACAGCAGCTTCCCAGCGTTGTACTAATGTCCCCAAAAAAGTATTGGATTGTATGTGGGTATCTTCTGTGTAAACAGTTTGAGAATCGTCAGGATAGATGGCGGTTCCCGAAGCTGATACCACTTGTTTAACTTGATGATGCGGCAGTTTTTTTAAACTAGTATACAAAACATTGGCTGAAACCACGCGACTTTCCAACAAAATCGTTTTGTAATGGGGTGTCCATCGTTTGGCAATGGTCGCTCCAGCTAAATGCACGAGGGCGTCAACTCCATTCCAACATTGATCGTCAATTTTTCCTTCAGCTGGATTCCAATAAAAGGTTTGTACACCTTCGGGCACATTCTTGGTTGATTTTTGTGTGGTCAACCAATGGACATGGTGGCCCTTTTGCACCAAATGTTTCGTCAATGCATGACCAATTAATCCTGAACCTCCCGTAATTAAAATGCGCATACTTATTTTTTTGTCAAAATTATCCAATTTGGAACAAAACTAGTTTCTCACTATAAAAGGTTTAACGTCTGTTTAGGGTTGTATTCATGAAAAAAAATCCCAGCCAAAGCCAGGATCTTTCACGCAAAAAAACAAATTAATCAATTTTTCGAATACTGCCTCCCGAGGATTCATTCTTATCAACGGATTTGGCAATTCCTGTGTATTTTATACTGGCCCCACTGGAAGCACTCGCCTCTAGCGTAACTCTTGCATTGACAGAAGATTCACTACCACTGCTGGCATCGGCATTGACGTCATTGGCCAACAATCCTTTGGCATTCAGCGTGCTTCCGCTAGATGAACTCGTTTTCAACTTCAATGCGATTCCTTTGATATCCATAGAACTACCGCTTGATGTTTCGGCATCAATGGTGTCGTACTCAACTTTACCTTCCAAATGGGCTCCACTACTTGAATCCATAACCAAATTGGTTCCCACAAACGTTCCCGTGAGTAGTACATTGGCCCCACTACTCGAGGTTACCTTTTTTAACTCGGGCATGTGGATATACACCTTGAGTTCTTTAGCCCCAGAAATACTTTTGTCGATATACACCTTCAGTGTCTCACCTTCTAATTCTGTTTTGACAAACTCCAACAAATTAGAATCGGCTTCTACCTCAACTTTGGCAGTACTATCTTGTTTCATTTCAACTTCAATACCCGCTGAGGCTTGAACAGCTGTAAACTTTCCTGTAATGTTTCGCACTTCGGTGGTCACATTTCCATTTCCATCCACGCCATTCAGCATGGGATTACATGACGTGAACAATAATGCAGTAATGATAGCTACTAAAAACTTGGTACAATAAACTACAACTCGTATCATATTTAATTTGATTTTTTGATGACAACGCCATCTTTGTTAATAATGAGACTTCCTTTTTCGCCCGTTTTTTCTTCGCGAATGATTTCGACTCCGTTGACTTTAACCGTTACTTTATCGACTGAATCATTAACTTTTTCAATCGTTTCGGTTTCGATAACGTCATCGTATTCATCTTCGTCGGGAGGGCAATTGGTACATTTTACTTGATTTTCCTCAACAAGGTACACATAATCTTCGGAAGAATGATGCATATTGAAGTAGGAATTATCGCTGTAATCGTAATGACGTACCGAGCGGTCAGTTTTAAACTTCACACCTTTGGGCAAATACAAGTAAACGGTTACTTCTTGCTGACGAAACTTGTTATTTATGGCCGTAGTCCAGTAATTATTCAACAACAATTGATTGCCTTCAATTTTGAAACCATACGCTATTTTTTGAGCTCTTGCATTGGCTTCTCCTGCTGTTTTACCTACGGCTACTTTTTCGATTCGTACATAAGGAGTTGCGGCATCAGTGGGCAATACTTCAAAACTAATTTGATTGGAGTAAATCACCTCTTTCTGTTGCTCGTTGGTCGTTAAACGATAATCGTGTGAAGGATTTATGTCTTTGGCATAAAAATCATTGTTCACAAATCGTATTTGCAGCGTATCTTGAGGCTGTAAAAGGATTTGCTCTTTCACAATATCCTTACCGTCAAAGGCCGCTTGCGTCACTTCATTGATGATAATGGTAATCAAAGCGCCTAAAGAAACGATCCACACGGCAATCAAAGTATATTTTACAACATTGCCAAGGGAACGAACATGATTCATCAGTAATTTTAAACCCAATAACATTAAAAAGAACAGCGGAATCCCAAAGCAAAACATAAATAAGAGCCCTTGAATCCAGTACGGCGTTTCTAGTCCGATAGGCGTAACTACCCTATTTATCGCAGCATTTTGAGGCAATTGAGAGGTGAAAATCAGAATGACGGAACCTATTAACACTCCTAACAAGGATAAAGACGCGAAAATCAATACAAAGGCCCCAATAATTTTGGCAAAAACACCAAATACTGTCGTAATAAACCCACTTAAACGGTTACCGAAAGATTCTGCTCCGGATTTGACTTTTTCTCCAATTTCGTTGTAATCTGCATTTTGAATTCGCTGGGAAACTTGTTCAAATTCTTCACGTACTTTTTTCTCAATATTGGAGATGGTTACAGGCTCTCCGGTCATTTCCAACTTTTCAGCAGTGGTGATGGCTTTGGGCATGGCAATCCACAGGATTAAATAAGCTAAAAATCCCATCCCTGTTCCAAAACCAAGTATCAAAAATGCCAATTTAAACCAAAACGAATCTATGCCGAAATAATGACCCAAACCGGTACAAACTCCCCCAATTACACCACGTTCTTCATCGCGGTATAATTTGCGACGACGTGGAGGCAAGGCGTATTTAAAATCGGTCTCTTTTTTGGACTCTCCTTCATTATCCAAACGATAATCTTCGGGTTGCCCCATAACATTGACAACTTCATCCACATCTTGACTGTTGATTACATGTTTGTCCGAAAGCTGGCGCTCGACAAAAAGTTCGGCTACACGCATTTCGATATCTTTCATGATTTCATCTTTTCCGGTAGCGTCTGTAAGCGAATTTTTTATCGCATCAAAGTAGCGGGAAAGTTTTTGGTAAGCGTCTTCATCAATGTGGAAAAATAAACCACCTATGTTGATATTTACGGTCTTGTTCATGATTATTGGTTTTGTTTAGTGATAATGGTTACAGCATCGGAGAGTTCGGTCCACGTGCCATTTAATTCGTTTAAAAATGTTTTTCCTAATTCGGTCAACTCGTAATATTTACGCGGTGGTCCCGATGTCGATTCTTCCCAACGATAATTGAGCAAGCCATCATTTTTTAGGCGGGTCAGCAACGGATAGACAGTTCCCTCAACCACGAGTAACCGGGCTGCTTTGAGCGTATCCAAAATTTCGGAAGTGTAAGCCTCTTTGTCTTTTAGAACCGACAAGATGCAGAACTCCAAAACGCCTTTTCGCATTTGAGCTTTTGTGTTTTCGATGTTCATAAAATTTCTTTTTTTAATCCACGTGGATGTTCGTTTTTTGATTGATGATTGATGATTGATGATATTATTCAGATGTTGAAACAGCAGGTTCAGAAGAACTGTCAATGGTTTGGGCATTACTATTTTGAACGCGTTGTCTTAAAAACGGAATTGATAAAGGATAATGATACACCTTTCCTCGGGTAGCCTCCAACGCTCCGTAAACGATAAGTACAAACTCAGTAATTTTTAGCAAAGCGAATAAGACAAAGGCAGTAATTCCAACAACAAGCCCGGTTGAAAAGGAAATATTTTCAAGATTTCGAATGGCAAACGATTGGTCATCCCATTGAAAAGCGATCATTCCTTTGGTAAAAGCACTTAAAGTGAGTAGTAACCCTAACCCAACCAAAACGATGGTGTACACAAAAACACTCAGTTGAAAATTCAATACACTTCGTCCTTGTGCCTCGATTACGGTGGAAGTTTCTTTTTTGGACGACCATATAAAAGCAGGTAAAATAAAGTTCCCAAAAGGAAATAAATATTGCCCTAGCGCACTGAGATGCAAAATGGTTCCTATATTTCGTTCATTAGCCGTCATAACTTTTGATTTTGAGGATTGAAACTCCATAATACTTTTTATAAGCTATTATTTTCTTAAACAAAGATACAACCAAAAACAGGTATTATGCATTACAAAGTACTAAGATTTAACAATATATTAACATTTGGCGGAATGCACCATTTTTCAAAAGGTATGTGTATATTTACCGAAAATAAAGGCTTTATGCAACTTTCTCCTCGCAAATTAAATCTGTTTTTGGCATGGCGATTACCGGCCGCATTTTGGTGTGGTGTTCGCGTTAAAAGCATTTCCGAAAGCACTTGTATTGCTTCGGTCACCCACCGTTGGATCAATCAAAATCCATTTCAATCCATGTATTTTGCCGTCCAAGCCATGGCAGCCGAGTTGACAACAGGAGCTTTGGTTATGGCTGAAATTCAACGCAAAAAAATGCCCATCTCTATGTTGGTCCTCAACAATAAGGCAACCTATACCAAGAAAGCAACGGGAAAAATAACATTTACTTGCCAACAAGGCACCGCAATTGCAACATTAATCGATGAAGTGGTCCAATCAGGGGAGGGTAAAACGATTTGGTTGCAATCAGTTGGGGTTGATCAGCAAGGGGAAGTGGTTTCTGTCATGGATTTTGAATGGACATTAAAATTAAAATCGAAATAGTGAGAATTGTTACCTTTGAAAAAAAATAATTTATGAATCGTATCTATTTTATAATTGCCCTTGTGTTTACATTGGGAGTACAAGCCCAAAAAAAGGAAAAAGTAAAGGGGTCGAAAATTGTTACCGTTGAGCAAAAAAAGATTGAGGCCTTCAATGCTTTAGAAATTTCCGATAATCTTGAAGTCTTTTTGATAAAAGGGAGTGAATGCGGGCTTGAAATTGAAGCCGACGATAATTTACACGATGCCATCGGTATTAGTGTAGTGGGTCGTGAATTGCGTTTATCTACTTTAAAGAGTGCTTTCGGCTACAAGAAATTAAGCATTCGGGTTACGTATACTGACGATTTTATAGCGGTAACCACTAAAGATGAAGCTAAAATTAATGCCCTTGCAGAAATGAAATTGGATGCCATTACGTTTACCAGTTTTGACGATTCTAAGGTTTTTGTAAATGCCCAATGCAAAAAGTTTGAACTCATTGCCAACGACCATTCAAAATCGGAACTCAATGTAAAAAGTGATGAGTGTCGGATCAATTTGAGCAAAAGTGCCCAGTGTAAAGCCTTGATTACCGGGCATGACCTGATCTTTGATGCCTATCAAAAAGCTTCGGCCGAAGTGGAAGGCGATGTTGAAAACATTACCCTTCGTTTAGACAACAACAGTGGTTTTACAGGGAAAAATCTCGATTGCAAGTCTGGAAAAATCACAACGGAATCCTATTCCCGTGCCAGTATTAAAGTAGATAAGCAACTTACCCTTTCTATGGCAGGAAAATCTCAATTGGATTTATATGGTGAACCCAAAATAGAGTTATCCGTTTTTACAGACAGTGCTGTGTTATCGAAAAAACCCCTGAAATAATTGGGTAACACGCGATACAATGCAAAAAATAATACTATATTTGCCCACGCAAAAAAAACTTCGGGGTGTAGCGTAGCCCGGTTATCGCGCCTGCTTTGGGAGCAGGAGGCCGCAGGTTCGAATCCTGCCACCCCGACCAAGAAAAGTGGAACGAGAGTTCCACTTTTTTTGCACTACACGTGCCAAAAGTTCACTTTTGAGCTAAGTGTAGTGCAAAAAAAAGTGCGGACACAGCCTGATAAGGCGTGTCTACTTTTCTTGAGCAACTTCCCTACTTCAGGATATGCAATCCTGCTTTTTTAATTCCAAACCATTTTTTTGAATATACTGCGGACACAGCCTGATAAGTCGTGTCTACTTTTCTTGAGCAACTTCCCTACTTCAGGATATGCAATCCTGCTTTTTTAATTCCAAACCATTTTTTTGAATATACTGCGGACACAGCCTGATAAGGCGTGTCTACTTTTCTTGAGCAACTTTCCCTACTTCAGGATATGCAATCCTGCTTTTTCAAGTCCAAACCTTTTTTTTAAATATACTGGGGACACAGCCTGATATGGCGTGTCTACTTTTCTTGAGCAACTTTCCTACTTTAGGATATGCAATCATGCTTTATAATTTTAAATTCATTTTAACTACTAAATCAATATAACCTGAACTTATGATAAAATTGTTAATTACAATTTAGTTTTCACGTAAATCAAAAAGAGAAAAAAGTAACTTTGTGTCGCTTAAAAAACACATTACATCATGTCAGACGCAATAGAAAAAGTAAAATGCCTAATTATTGGTTCGGGGCCAGCCGGTTACACCGCTGCAATTTATGCCTCCCGCGCCAATATGTTTCCTGTGCTATACCAAGGAACACAACCTGGCGGTCAGTTAACCACCACCAACGAAGTAGAGAATTTCCCGGGCTATCCTGAGGGCGTTACGGGTCCAGAAATGATGGTACAACTGCAAGAGCAAGCCAAACGCTTTAGTGCTGACATTCGTGATGGGTGGGTTACCAAAGTTGATTTCAGCGGCCCCATTCATAAAGTTTGGATTCATGACAACAAGGAAATTCATTGTGAGACGGTCATTATTTCCACAGGGGCTTCCGCCAAATATTTGGGATTACCTTCTGAGCAACATTACCTTCAAATGGGAGGAGGTGTTTCCGCCTGTGCCGTATGCGATGGTTTCTTTTACCGAAATCAAGAAGTCGTTATTGTGGGAGCCGGAGACTCGGCTTGTGAAGAAGCCCATTATTTATCTAAACTTTGCAAAAAAGTAACGATGCTAGTGCGCAGTGAGAAGTTTAGAGCTTCCCGAATCATGGAAGATCGCGTGCGAAAAACCGAAAATATTGAGATTCTAATGCACACCGAAACAGTTGAAGTTTTGGGCGATGGACAAGTTGTCACGGGCGTAAAAGTTGTCAATCGAGCTAGCGGCGAAACCCGTGAAATTTCAGCGACTGGTTTCTTCGTGGCCATTGGACATCAACCCAATACCGAAATTTTTAAGGACTACATTACATTGGATGAAACAGGCTATGTCATTAACACTCCCGGCACATCCAAAACGAATGTATCGGGCGTTTTTGTAGCCGGTGATGCCGCCGATCACGTGTACCGTCAAGCGATCACGGCTGCGGGAACAGGGTGTATGGCCGCGTTGGATGCCGAACGCTATCTTGCCTCTAAAGAATAATTTACACAAAAAATAACCGAGAGAAGAGTCGCCCATTGCGGCTCTTTTTTTTAACAAAATGCTTACTGAACACTAATCACTGATCCGGGCGACCCCCTACGGGTCGGGCTTTCGGCAGTCGCTGCCTCCGTTCCTCCGGCGAGCTTCAACAATGCCTCAATCCCTATCGCGGATGGTGCGAGAAAGAACTTAGGTAAAAAAAATAAAACCTAACAGGTTTTAAAAACCTGTTAGGTTTACTACTATTTCAATACAAACCCTCTTAAAGCCTGCACTATTTAATCATTCATCGAAATCAAAAACTCGTCATTCGTGCGCGTCTTTTTGATTTTATCGTTGATGGTATCCATCGCTTCCACCGGATTCATATCGGCCAAAAACTTGCGTAAAATCCACATGCGCTGTAAGGTTTTCTCATCCAACAACAAATCATCACGACGCGTACTCGACGATGTAAGGTCAATCGCTGGGAAAATACGTCGGTTGGCAATCTTGCGATCCAATTGAAGTTCCATATTCCCCGTTCCTTTAAATTCCTCAAAAATTACCTCGTCCATTTTAGATCCCGTTTCCGTTAATGCCGTAGCAATAATACTTAACGAACCTCCATTTTCAACATTACGCGCCGCTCCAAAGAATCGTTTCGGTTTTTGCAGTGCATTGGCATCTACCCCACCGCTCAACACTTTTCCTGAAGCCGGTTGTACCGTATTGTAGGCACGGGCTAAACGTGTAATCGAATCCAATAAAATCACAACGTCATGACCACATTCAACCAATCGTTTGGCCTTTTCCAAAACAATATTGGCAATTTTTACGTGTTCTTGCGGTTCACGATCAAAGGTAGAAGCAATCACTTCCCCACGTACACTGCGCTGCATATCGGTTACCTCCTCAGGACGCTCATCAATCAATAACACCAAAAGATATACTTCAGGATGGTTGGCTGCAATCGCATTGGCAATATCCTTCAACAACATAGTCTTCCCTGTTTTAGGCTGCGCCACAATCATCCCGCGTTGCCCTTTACCAATCGGAGAAAACAAATCGATGATTCGGGTAGAAACCGACGCTTGCTTGGCATCCATTTTGAACTTTTCCTGAGGGAAAACCGGAGTCAAATGGTCAAAAGATACTCGATCACGCACCACTTGCGGGTCATGTCCGTTAATTTTTAAAACTTTTACCAAAGGGAAAAACTTCTCACTTTCTTTAGGAGGTCGAACCACCCCTTTGACCGTGTCTCCAGTTTTCAAACCAAACAAACGAATCTGAGATGTTGATAAATAAATATCGTCAGGAGAAGCCAAATAATTATAATCTGAAGAGCGTAAAAAACCATAGCCATCGGGCATCATTTCCAAAACGCCTTCACAGTCTATAATACCATCAAACTCATAGTCGGCATCCCGAACATTTTGGGTTTTCTTAAATTTATTATTTTGATTGGCGTACGATGAATTTCCATTTCCATTCGGGTTACCGTTTCCATTTGTGTTACCGTTTCCATTGGCATTCGACACAAAAGCGGGTTCCGATACCGGAATATCTACATTAGGACCAGGTGGCACAAACTCGGGGCGACTTTTTTGAGGTGGTGTTCCGACTGGTTTTCGCTCCTCTTGTTTCGCTCCACGGATAGGCTCCATAAAATCAGTAGGAAGGGATTCCGTAGTGATTTGTGGCGGCATAAAAGGCTCGTAATCCACAGGAGCTCCAGTAATATTGGGAGTAACAATGTTGCGTTGAAACGGTTTTCGTTGACGATCTTGTGCGTTTTCACGACCTTCCCTAACAAAAGATTTTGGTGTTTCCTCCGCAGGAGGTATTGTGGTTTCAGTAGCCAAAAAAGGTAGTGACTCAACTTGTTTTGGTTTCCGTCCACGACGTTTTGGCTCTTCATTAGTATCTTCAACTATCGTATCCCTTTGGTTTGCTTTGGGCAACTCGTTAGTGGAAAACAAATCAGTAGTGTCGGATTCTTGTGTCGAAATTCGGGGTCTTCTTCCGCGCTTGGATTCGCTGGGTTGGGGTGTTTCCCCACGACTGAGAGCTTCTTGATGCGCAATAATCAATTCAATGAGCGCTTCTTTTTTTACACCGGCAAATTTTATGGTTTGTGCCAATTTGGCAATATCCTGAAGCTCAGAAAGCTTCATGGTTTTTAACGTTGAAATGTCAAACATATAATGATAACAAAGCGATTAAATTAGGGGTCTTTCTAAATACAATACAGTGGAGTTTTGCTCGAAAAATAAATTCCGTGAGATTGAAGTATTTACGGAATTGCCATGCAATAATACGAATAAAAATTCAGGGCGCAATAGTTTTTTAAAAAAAGAAATACTATTTTTGAGCCTCAAATTTGAATAGGAAATGTTTCAACGCATTCAAACACTTTACATGGCTGGAGCCATTCTTACTTCTGGATTTCTAGGCTATGTTTTTCCACTATGGAAAGACAGCAACGGTAAGGATTTCTTCTTCATGATGGAGGTTTCTTACTTAGCGCTTTCCGGGGCAGCAACAGCGCTAATTGCCATGAGTATAATTTCCTTTAAAAACCGAAAACAACAGTTCGTATTCAACCGACTGTCAATCATATTAAATTTAATTTTATTAGGATTATTGATCTACCGCTCACTAAATGTATCCGGAGAAACCCCAACGGTTTCAGAGAAGGGTATTGGGATGTTCCTTCCTATTTTTTCTATCGTACTTTTGGCTTTAGCCAATAAAGCCATTAAAAAGGATGAAGATCTCGTAAAATCTGTGGACCGTATTCGATAAACCTGTAAACTTAGTTTATTAGTGCGTTAAAATCCGTTTCTTTGGGAACGGATTTTTTATTTTTACCACTTTAAATAACCTCTCCATGGCAACCACCCTGCACATCCCACAAAAGAAAACAAAACTTTGGATTTCATTACTCGGCGCAATTTGCTTTGTAAGCATGGGCTTCTTTATCCTTTCCAAACCCCAATCCAAGGATTCATGGGCCCCAATTTTTGGTTGGGCCAGTATCCTCTTTTTTGGATTAACGGGTGTGTTAAGTATTAAAAAACTCATGGATTCCCATCCCGCTTTAATTATCAATGACAAAGGAATTTGGGATAATACCACGTTTATGCAAGTTGGACTCATTTCATGGCATTCGATAACCAAAATAACACACCAAAAAGTAGTTAACAATCATTTCATTTTTATATATACCAAAGACCCTGAAGTATACCTCAAGAAAGTTTCTGGAATATCCTTACGCATCCTGCGAAAAAACCAACAAGGATTTGGCACTCCTTTTACCATCAACGGCAATGGTGTTCGGTATAACATCACACAATTGCATCAACTGCTTGAATCCGAGTGGGAAAAACACCATAAATAAATTGCTTCAATCTCTTTTTCAAGCCATGGCACAATGATTGATTCGTGTTTTTCGTTACTCTGTAAAAAAATGTCCCATGAAAAAGTATTTCGTCATTCTACTGCTTTGCTTTAGCGCAAGTCCATTCGTAAACGCTCAATTTTTAAAATTTGGAGTCAAAGCCGGAGTCAATTTTGCTAACTTTAATGGTGGATCTGTACAAGGTATTGATTTCTCCACACTCACCAGCTACCATGCGGGCTTGGTACTCGAAGCTAAGCTATTGGAAAACTTTTCGCTTCAATCGGAACTTTTATACTCTACCCAAGGCGCCGAATTAAGTGGCTTCGGTACACAAGTAAAAAATGAATTAGGGTATCTAGCGGTTCCCGTTTTAGCCAAATTCTACCTCACCAAAGACGGCCTAAGCCTTGAAATGGGAACGCAAGCCTCGCTATTGGTCAGCCAACGCAATTCTTTTTCCTTAGGAGATACCCAAACCTTTGACTTTGCGCTGGCAGGAGGGCTATGTTATAAAATCACCAAAGAAGTATTTGTTTCGGGAAGGTATCTCACAGGTCTCACCGAACCCAAACGCGAGGCCGATGTCAAAAATGCTGTTGTACAATTCTCCGTGGGCTATTTATTCTAAACCCCACGAGGCAGCGCACGCGGACCCAGTTCAACGATTTCCAAATCTTTGATGTTCGTCCCCTCAATAACCATCCGCAATAGGGTTCTAACTTGATGAAATCCATGAATGCCGGCCGCACCTGGATTTAAATGCAAAAGATTTAGCGTTTTGTCAAACTGCACTTTTAAAATATGAGAGTGTCCACAAATAAACACTTGGGGTGGTTGAGCCCTTAGCTCTTCACGAATCGCTGGATGATACTTCCCAGGATATCCCCCAATGTGGGTGATCCAAACGGAAACCTGTTCGCAAAAAAAACGGTTATGCAACGGAAATTCAGCACGCGCTTGATGATCGTCAATATTGCCATACACAGCGCGTAAGGGACGGACCTTTTTAATCGCATCCGTAACCGCTAAATCGCCTATATCTCCAGCGTGCCACACCTCATCTGCCCATTCCACATGATGCATTATTCGGGAATCAATGTGACTGTGGGTGTCGGATAAAACTAAAATTTTTCGCATCAAAACAAACTAAAAAAGGCTTTGCAAGATACATGGTTTTCTTAAGAAATGATTCACTATTCCCTAAGCAAATCTTTGTACCTTTGCCCGTGAAAACCCCATAATGCTTTGAGATATTTCATCGAATTTGCTTACAAAGGCTCTAACTACCACGGGTGGCAATACCAACCCAATGCCTCGTCGGTTCAAGAAACACTGGCCCAAGCATTGTCGTTAATGCTTCGGGAATCGGTTGATCTCACCGGCGCAGGACGAACCGATACCGGTGTGCATGCCCGACAAATGTTTGCGCATTTTGATAGTGAAGTTCCTTTTGTTTTCCCTGATTTAATCAAAAAATTAAACGCTTACCTTCCCAAAGACATTGCAGTTTGGGACTTCTACACGGTTGCACCCGAAGCACATGCGCGCTTTGATGCAACAAAACGAACCTATGAATACCACATTCACCGTCGGAAAGATGCCTTTGAAAGCCAAAACAGTTGGTTATTCTCGCATCCCTTAAACATTGACCGGATGAATGATGCCTGTAAACTGCTTTTAAAACACACTGATTTTGAGTGCTTTTCGAAGTTGCATACCGATGTAAAAACATTTTTTTGCAAACTCACCCATGCCGAATGGACATCCCACGGTGACCGCTGGATTTTCACCATCAGCGCCGATCGTTTTCTCCGCAATATGGTGCGCGCCATTGTGGGAACATTGATCGATGTAGGAACAGGAAAAACAAGTTTAGACGACTTAGAACAAATTTTAGCGAGTAAAAACCGAAATAAAGCTGGATTCTCGGCCACTGCTCACGGACTATACCTTACCGAAGTGCATTACCCCTATATCCCCTTTCGGGCACGATAACCTATGAAAGCAAAAGCCTTTGATTCCAAACTTTTTCGGCGAATTCTTACCTACACTACCCCTTATAAACTCTTGTATCGGGGCGTTGTGGCTACGGCAATTCTTCTTTCAATAGTGACAGCTTTACGTCCCTTTTTATTAAAAAAAACAGTCGATGTGTATATCGAACCCAAGGACAGCTATGGCTTGTTATGGTACGTAATCCTCATGGGGATTGTGCTCATCTTGGAAGGTGTTTTCCAATTTTTCTTTGTCTACTGGGCCAATTTGTTGGGACAAAACATCATTCGCGATATTCGTCAGCAATTGTTTTCCCATTTACTTCGCTTTCGAATGAAATATTTTGATACCGCACCCGTAGGGCAATTGGTGACCCGCACGGTTTCGGATATTGAACAAATTGCACGTATCTTCAGCCAAGGCCTTTTTATGATTATCAGTGATTTACTGAAAATGGTAGTGGTACTCGGATTTATGTTTTACATGAATTGGAGGCTTACCCTTATTGTGGTCACTGCCATGCCCCTTTTGGTCTATGTTACGCGCATTTTTCAACGCAAAATGCAAGTTGCCTTCGAAGAAGTTCGCCACCAAGTAGCCGCCATGAATACTTTTGTGCAAGAACGGGTCACTGGCATGAAAATCGTCCAACTTTTTAACCGTGAAACTATTGAATACCAAAAGTTTAAAGAAATCAATCAGAAGCACAATAAAGCCTGGATGAAAACCATTTTGTACAACTCCATTTTCTTCCCGATTGCCGACATCATCTCCTCTCTTTGCCTTGCTCTGGTGGTCTTGTATGGTGGATTTCGAATTTTAGACGGTGACAAATTCACCACGTTTGGCGACCTGATTTCGTATACGATGTTTATCGGAATGCTTTTCAATCCCTTACGTCAAATTGCCGATAAATTCAATGAAATGCAAATGGGTATGATTGCTGGAAATCGCGTTTTTGACGTCCTCGATACCCAAGAAGATAAGCAAGAAGGCGGAACAATCGAGGCACCTCAATTTAGAGGTAAAATTGAGTTACAAAACGTACGTTTCAGTTATATCCCCGGTGAAGAAGTTTTAAAAGGAATCTCCATTCGCATACAACCCGGGCAAACTATTGCCATTGTTGGAGCCACTGGAGCCGGAAAATCGACGATTATCAATTTGTTAAATCGTTTTTACGAAATCGATTCGGGAACCATAACCATTGATGATACCCCAATCCATGAGTTTACCCTTACGAGTCTTCGTCGACAAATTGCGGTCGTTTTACAAGATGTCTTTCTTTTTGCCGATACAATTTACAACAACATAACCTTGGGCAATCCCAATATCACCCGAAAAGAGGTCGAAGCTGCCGCCGCCCGAATCGGAATTGCTGATTTTATCGAATCGCTCCCAGGAGGCTATGATCATGACGTAAAAGAACGTGGGGTTATGCTTTCGTCGGGACAACGCCAACTCATTGCGTTCTTGCGGGCTTACCTTAGCAACCCGAGTATTTTAATTTTGGATGAAGCCACCTCCTCTATCGACACCCACGCCGAAGAACGCATTCAACACGCTACCGAAACCATCACCAAAGGACGAACAGCTATAGTGATTGCACACCGCTTGGCCACCATTGTCAACGCCGATACCATTATTGTGATGGAAAAAGGAGAAATCGTTGAAACAGGAAACCACCAAGAACTATTGCAGTTGGAAAAAGGCTATTACCGAAAACTCTACGAATCGCAATTTTCGGAAACACCGATGTAATAAATCGGTATTCACTTTATTTTTTCAAACCAAATTCATCCACCGTTTTATCCCGCTCAAACCCTTGAATAAGCAGCGGTAACGAATCGGAAGCTACCTCAAAAAAAGGAAGTGAACCCTGCTGAATTTTTTGATCCAAATCGGTTTTGGATTCAAAATGACGTGCTATGTCCATATACGTGCCCCCCATTAAGTGTCTAAATTCATGCTGAAAAATGACCGCTGCAAATCCGTCCAATCGCCCCTCCCGCCAGCTTCCATCTAAATTTTGGCAGCGGTAGACAATCCACTCAAACGTAGCTACATTCCCCCGTTTTTCATCGGCAGCACTCAAACAACCATGCCAAAAGTTTTTTCGTCCTGAGGAAACCTGAGTAATCCTCGGATTAATAAACAATTGCTTGGCCACGGGCCCCAAAACCTTGTACCGCGGATTCGTTGCCTTGGCCTCAATAAAAAAAATCTGCAAATGTTTCCCAATCTGATTGGCCGCAATGCCTACCCCCGCTTGACGAACCATCACCGCATACAAGCTATCGGTAAACCGCTGTAACTCGGGTGTTCCGAATTCCTCTGGTCGAATGCTTCGCGGCGTTTGATAGAGCGTATTGGTAGCTCTGCCCGACGATGTAGCAGGTTGGTGTTGCACCACCGAAAACCCCTCTTTGGGAATGGCCAACGTCAGCGCTATCGGTTCGTTTTGACACTTTTGCATAGCCAAAAAAACGAATGTAACAAGGAGCCAACGGAAAGAAATAGATACGGCCATACTTTAATCTTAAAAATTACTTTGAAAATTACATTGAAAACTGCTTTGATGCCAACAAATAAAAAACTGCCAACGAGATTTGATCGCCCCATTGCGCTGCCACTGCTTCCATTGGGACTTTTAATTTTACTTTGGGATCCGATTGCCGCAAGTGTTGAATGGTTATGTGATCTGATTTCAACTCCATAAAAACAAAGATAGAAAGAAGTTACCAATGAATACCCTTACGAAAATATAACCGTTCTTTAAGTTAAGATTTGAAATGAAATCCATCGCCTTTTCAAGGCAACATCGCTTCGCTAATTACTCGCAATAATTTCATCAATCTAAACCATAAATACGACATAGAGGACTAAAAAAAAATCCGTAAATTCGCAATCGAATTGACAACCCGTCAATACACTAATTTAAGAAATACCTTTTTGCAATGAAATACGATATTATTGTTTTAGGAAGCGGACCCGGTGGATATGTAACGGCTATCCGTGCTTCTCAATTGGGCTTTAAAGTAGCGCTTATTGAAAAAGAAAACCTAGGTGGAATCTGTTTGAATTGGGGATGTATTCCCACCAAAGCCTTGTTGAAATCAGCACAGGTTTTTGACTATTTAAAACACGCCTCCGATTATGGATTGACCGTGAAAGAATTTGACAAGGATTTTAATGCGGTTATTGCACGTTCACGTTCGGTCGCTGACGGCATGAGCAAAGGGGTACAATTTTTAATGAAGAAAAATAAAATCGAGGTCATTGATGGCTTTGGGAAAATCAAACCCGGAAAAAAAGTCGATGTCACTGCGGCCGATGGTAAAGTGACCGAATACAGTGCCGATCACATAATTATTGCTACAGGAGCACGTTCACGGGAATTGCCCAACTTGCCGCAAGATGGTAAAAAAATCATCGGCTACCGTCAGGCCATGACACTTGCTGAGCAACCTAAAAAAATGATTGTAGTAGGTTCGGGAGCAATTGGTGTTGAATTTGCGCATTTTTACAATACGATGGGTACCGAAGTTACCATTGTTGAATTTATGCCCAACATCGTTCCTGTAGAAGATGAAGATATTTCCAAACAATTTGAGCGTTCCTTGAAAAAATCAGGCGTAAATATCATGACCAATGCTTCTGTGGAACGTGTAGACACATCAGGCAAAGGCGTAAAAGCATTTGTCAAAACAGCCAAAGGAGAAGAAGTCTTGGAAGCCGATATCGTACTTTCTGCCGTTGGTATCAAAACTAACATTGAAAATATTGGTCTTGAAGAAACCGGTATCGCCACCGATCGCGATAAAATCTTAGTCAACAGCTATTACCAAACCAATGTTCCAGGATATTATGCTATTGGCGATGTAACTCCCGGACAAGCTTTGGCACACGTAGCTTCTGCTGAGGGGATTATCTGTGTTGAAAAAATTGCAGGGCTCCATGTTGAACCCCTAGATTACGGCAATATTCCAGGCTGTACGTATGCGACTCCTGAAATCGCTTCTGTGGGACTCACCGAAAAAGCCGCCAAAGAAAAAGGCTACGAAATCAAAGTTGGAAAATTCCCGTTCACCGCCTCAGGAAAAGCGAAAGCCGCAGGAACCCCCGATGGTTTTGTGAAAGTGATCTTCGATGCCAAATACGGAGAATGGTTGGGCTGCCACATGATTGGCGCTGGTGTAACCGATATGATCGCCGAAGCTGTAGTGGCTCGTAAATTAGAAACCACTGGGCATGAAATTCTCAAGGCCGTTCACCCCCACCCTACAATGAGTGAAGCGGTGATGGAAGCCGTTGCCGATGCCTACGGCGAAGTGATTCATATGTAAGATAAGCCCCTTAGACACTGAGCTTCTAAGCTTCTGAGTCGAAAGTACCCCCATACAAAGTCACTAGTTACTAGTCACTAATTACTAATCACTAGTTACTAATTACTAATCACTAATCACTAGTCACTCATAAAAAACCGTTCCCTGCGAACGGTTTTTTTTGCGGCTTCTCCTGCTGTCCGCTACAAGTCCTCGTGGTTGGCCCTGTTTTTTGGGCGCCGTTGTGGGCTTCCAAGGGCGCCCCACAGCACCACAAAAAAAACTTCGGTCCACCCACTCCGGGCTTTTCACTCCCATCAGGGCCGGACCTGCGAGGGCGTTGAACGTAAATGCATCACAGAAAAAAAGTATCTTTACCTGTATTTTCGCATCATAATGGTATTCAAAACCTACCCTATTTCCCGAGCAATTCATTTCATCAATATAGCCTTGTGGCTCACGTTTCAATGCTGTGGCTTCGTCTGGAAGAATAAAATCACCTGCATACCCCATTAGAATTCCAGCTTTTCAGTGAAAGTCAATCAATCGTAGCGAATCTCTCACATCCCTTAATCATTCTAGGAATACTCGGTCAAATCATGTTGCTCATGCATGCTTTTAGACGCCGTTGGAATCGCACCTTAAACACAATAACGGTAAGTATGCTGGCACTTATTGTGGGATTTTTGATGCTTGTAGGTTTCATTACGCAAAAATGGACCATGGTAGGAATGCAACTTCCTTTTCTACTAAGTATTTGTATTTACTTTTTCTACGCCTATAAAAAAACCGAAGTGTAAGTCCTTCGGTAGCTAGTGTTACACCCCTTTCAAGGCATCGCATAAAGCATCAATATCATCTTTGGTGTTAAATCTACTAAAGGAAATCCGCAACGCAGGTCGTTTTAAATCGTCTTCTGCTACAAATTGCGCCAAAACATGTGAAGGCTTCGAACTCCCGCTTTGACAAGCACTGCCTCTAGAAACCGCAATTCCTTTGATGTCTAAATTAAATAACAACATCGCTGCCTTTTCCTCAGGCATGGGTAAGGTTACATTCAAAATATTGTAAAACGTATGTTCCCCATTGGCTTTGATTCCCGGAAACGCCATTTGCAACTGTTCCCAGCAGTAAAATTTCAACGCCTCAATATACCCTTGATCATGCTCCAAATCAGTCATATCCAATTCTAAGGCTTTAGCCATCCCTGCAATTTGATGCACCGCTTCTGTCCCGGCCCGCAAGCCTTTTTCCTGTTCACCACCTACAATCATGGGTTTTAACACCACATTTTTTGAAATATAAGCAAATCCAACGCCTTTCGGCCCATGGAACTTGTGCGCACTGGCCACCGCAAAATCCAAGGGCAAATCATGAAAATGCAACAGCGTTTTCCCTACCGATTGCACTGTATCGCAATGAAAAAGGACTTTATGTGCATGACAAAGATCTCCAACCTCAATAATATTTAAAACAGCACCGGTTTCGTTATTGACATGCATCAGAGTAACCAAAGTCGGAATCTCCTGTTGCAACAAGTCGGCTAAGCCATCAATGGCTACCGTACCATCAGCATTTGCAGGAAGATACTCTACTACAACACCAAAATCCTGAGCCAATTTCTCTACCGTATACAAGGTAGCATGATGTTCCATTCGAGACGTAATCAAGCGTTTGATGCCCAGATCACGCACCGCACTGGTCAAAATCATATTGGTTGCCTCCGTGGCATTGGCCGTAAAAATCAGTTCCCGCGCCTCACATCCCATCCATAGCGCAATGGATTTTCGCGCCGACTCAATAATTGACTTGGCGCTTCGTCCATAACTATGGTTAGAGGAGGCATTACCGTATTCCGTTTGCATGACGTCCACCATACAATCGATTACCTCAGGGCGTAAAGGAGTGGTGGCAGCATTATCCAGATAAACTCGTTTCATGTTGTTCATTTGCCCGACAAAAGTAGGCTATTTTACATTTTGTTGAAAATAGATTTCAGTAGCACCCATTCCATATTTTTGATAGCTCGCCTCTTGGAAAGAAACTTGCGGGTACTTGCGCATTAAAAATTCCAACTCCGTTTTCAAAACACCTTCACCCACACCATGAATCAATACGATTTTTGGGATGCGATTTTTTAACGCAAATTCAATATGACGTTGCGCCGTTTCGAGTTGCAATGTGAGTATATCATAGTGCGATAAGCCCGCAACTTTTTTGACTAATTTTTCAATGTGCAAATCAAATTCAGGCGTACCACGATCGCGATTTTCCGACTTAAAAAGGATTTTTTTGGAAGCGTTTGAAGGCGTTTTGTCAACTTTTAATTTATGTAATGCATCACTTTTATTAAAAGATTTTAATATATTGGCATCGTGCTCTTTAACCAACTCGTTGACAAAAAATGTCATCACAAAATCATCGGTTGTTTTGAGGGTAATTTGATCGTTTTGCACCGCCATGACAACGCCGCGAATTGCCTCATCCAAAACCGCAACGGTGTCCCCTACTTCGAACTTATTCTGTTTCATCGTGCTCTTTTTTGGAAGGTATTTTTGCTGATAATTTGGCCATGCAAAAAACAAAAACGAGTCCTGCAAAAGCCATCAAATAATAATTGGGTTCTGCCTTACTTTGTTCGTACAAGGCTACTCCTGCTGCCACCAATAAAAGTGGAATCAACCATTTATCCATAGGAATTCTGTTTTGTTTTCAAAAATAACGAACCTACCTCCAGTTCCCTGTATTTATGTTTCTTTTTTTTGTAAAATTGTAAAAAAGTTCAAGGTATGGAAGACTACATGTTGCCATGTATGTTTAAACAAACTTTTGGTTTTGATTGTATGGGATGCGGTTTACAACGCGCATTTTATCTTCTTGTCCAAGGCGATTTTTATGGCGCCTTTGTGCTGTACCCTCCCCTTTACACCTTGCTTCTCCTGTTGGGTATCACTGCGCGTTTTAGTTTTAAACCCACACAAAAAAACGGCCGTCAAGTGCTGGTTGTTGCCCTACTCAATGTAATTGTAATTCTGGGAGCCTATTGTATTAAAATGAAAGATTTCTTTTTTTAACCTTAAAAACAAACACTATGGAAAAACAAAAATTACCGAATGCTACCGCCGTTCTCGTTCTTGGAATCCTCTCTTTTCTAACATTCTGTTGTTATGGGATATTTGGAATTGTATTTGGACTAGTAGGCTACCTCATGAGCCGAAGCGACTCCAAAAGACTACAAGAAAATCCAGGGGAGTACGGCAACCAAAATGTTCACACGGTCGGTAAAATTTTATCACTTATCGGTTTGATTTTAGGGGTATTAACACTCATTTTCTTCATTTGGATTATCATGAAAATCGGTCCAGAAAACATGCAGGACGAAGAAATGGTTCGCCGCCGAGTCGAAGAGCTCTTCGGGAAACGTTAAAGTTAAACACAAAAGAGGTTGTCGTTATTCAGACAGCCTCTTTTTTTTATTCAGGGACGTGATTAAACGCCACTCGCCATACGCATCATGTATACAACCATTCCGATCACCATAAAAGAATATACAACGCGATTAAGACAATCATCGAGATGCCGAGACACTTATGGTGTGACTTTAAGTTTTGCAATGCAAAAGTCAGACTTTCAGTATTATTGGTTAGCAAATCTTCCGTCGTTTTGGTCGCATGTCGATACAAATACTACCAGCGGATTGAAAAAGTCGGTACATAAAATGTAAAAGATACTTATGCCTTTTTTGGTCGCTCCAACAATACCAAAACTAGGATTGCTCTGTGTACTAAATACCCAAAAAACGCCTACCAACAACATTGAGGCGAGTCCAATAAAACCCAATACAACCAAAAACAAGCACCAACGTGTACTCACTCGAAGCGCTACTTTGGCCAAATCATTGAGTTAAATAGGATTTTGACGTTCCATTTGTTATTCCGATACAGGCTCAAACAAAGCCAACGTTTTGGCAATAATCGCCACACAAGCCATTAATTGCTCTTCTGTCATCACCAATGGCGGAGCAAAACGAATAATATTTCCATGGGTTGGTTTGGCTAATAAACCATTTTCGGCCAACTTTACGCAAATATTCCATGCGGTTTCACTTTCTTCCGTATCGTTGATTACAATCGCATTTAACAAACCTTTGCCGCGTACCAAGCGAACAATTTTACTTTGCGCCACATATTCCCCTAATTTTTCACGGAAAATTTGACCCAATCGACGGGCATTTTGTGCTAAATCTTCTTCACTAACGACCTCCAATGCCGCAATCGCAGTGGCCGCAGCCACAGGATTTCCGCCAAAGGTCGAGCCGTGCTGTCCTGGACGAATAACATCCATCACTGTATTATCCGCCAAGACCGCCGAAACGGGATAAGCTCCTCCTGACAATGCTTTTCCGAGAATTAAAACATCAGGGCGCACATACGTTGCTTGGCGCTCACACTGCTTTTCACAAGAGCAATTTCCGCAAACCGCCAGTAGCGATCCCGTGCGCGCAATTCCGGTTTGAACTTCATCTGCCAAAAGAAGTACGTTATATTTGGTACACAAAGCCCGAGCACGCGCCAAAAAGTCCTCATCGGGAACATACACTCCCGCCTCCCCTTGAATAGGTTCCACTAAGAAACCTGCCACATTGGGTGAAGCAGCTAGAGCGCGTTCTAAAGCGTCAATATCATTGTAAGGAATCTTTACAAACCCAGCAGTATAGGGACCGAAATTAGCGCGTGCATTCGTATCGTTAGAAAAAGAAATAATCGTAGTCGTACGCCCGTGGAAATTCCCGTCACAAACAATAATTTGTGCCTCGTTTTCAGCAATTCCTTTGCGCTCGTATGCCCATTTACGGCAAATCTTTAATGCGGTTTCTACTGCTTCAGCTCCCGTATTCATAGGTAAAACCTTGTCAAAACCAAAATAACGCGTGATAAACTGCTCATAGACTCCCAATTTATCATTATAAAAGGCGCGCGATGTCAGGGTAAGCGTTTGTGCCTGATTTACCATGGCGCCTACAATTTTAGGATGGCAATGGCCTTGATTAACCGCAGAATAGGCGGAAAGAAAATCATAATATTGTTTTCCTTCAGCATCCCAAACATACACCCCTTCGCCACGACTTAATACAACTGGAAGCGGATGGTAATTGTGTGCGCCGTATTGATCTTCCAATTCGATGGCTTCTTGAGACCGTAATTTTTCACTAATCATACCTGATAGTTTTTAAAAAAAAGCAACTTGAGTATTCCTGCTTTCGGAGAGAAATCATCCGTTGAAAGCTACAAAACTACGGATTCTTCATTCAACTTCATAGACCTATTTTTAAATTTCGCAATCGATTTCGAACATATTAAATTGCCGTATAAATTGATGCTATTTTTAAATATTATAACTTTGTAAATCAGACTTTTGAAATAATTTAATTAAATTTATAAATTAACTATAAGTCTTCGTTGTTATTTTGAGTCAATTGCTCTAACAACACGATTTGCTGGCGTTGTACAGCCATTAATTCTTCGTGTTGATGCTTTAAGATATGATCCATTTTTTGTTGCAACACACGAATCTCATGTTCTGCTTTCAGATTGATGATAAAATCTTTTTTAGCCCGTTCGCGATCTTTCTCCTCTTGACGATTTTGACTCATCATGATAATGGGCGCTTGTAAGGCTGCGATACACGACAAAATCAAATTCAGCAAAATAAACGGGTACGGGTCAAAACCTTGATTGTGAAACCAAAACACATTCGCCATAATCCAAAGAAGTAGAAAAAAGAAAAAACTCAAAATAAAGGTCCAACTCCCCCCGAAATCGGCTACTTTATCGGCTATCCGTTGTCCAAGGGTGCGTTGATCATCGTTTTCATCCAATTCGATAATACTTTCAATCTCTGTATGTTTTTTCATAGCTTACATTGTTTATAGTTCAAATGTAATGCTTCTAAAATGATATTTGACTTTAGTAACCAAAAACACGTAGAGATATAAACTTTGATGTGATTTTTGAGTTTCCTTACCAATTAATTCTTCAAAAAATATTTCGTTTCCCAAGCAATCCCCTATTTTTGCGCAATGGGAAAACGTAAACAAGACCGCGTCATTTTTGAAAATATAGCGATATTGGATGCAGGTGCCAAAGGGGTATCGGTGGCCAAAGCACCGGATGGAAAAGTAATTTTTATTCCCAATGTGGTGCCCGGCGATATCGTAGATGTGCAAACTTTTCGCAAACGCAAAGCCTATTACGAAGGGAAAGCGATTCGCTTCCATCAGTATTCGGAGCATCGTATCGAACCTGTATGTGCGCATTTTGGAGTTTGTGGCGGTTGCAAATGGCAAAATATGAACTACAACCAGCAATTGGTGTACAAACACAATGAAGTCTATAATAACTTAAAGCGCATTGGTAAAATTGAACTCCCTGAATTCGAATCTATTTTAGGTTCCAAAGAACAGTTTTTTTACCGCAATAAAATGGAATTTGGATTTTCAAATGCCCGATGGCTTACCGAAGCTGAAATTCAATCAGATACTACCTTTGACAATCAAAATGCACTAGGATTCCACATTCCTAAAATGTGGGATAAAATTTTAGACATTGAAAAATGCTGGTTACAAGCCGATCCGTCGAATGCAATTCGCAACGGGCTCAAAGCCTTTGCCAATGCGAACGGACTTTCCTTTTTTGACGCTCGAAATCATAGTGGACTGTTACGAACGTTGATGATTCGCACCGCTTCGACCCGCGAAATTATGGTGGTTGTTCAATTTTTTGACGATAACAATAAAGAACGTGAATTGGTAATGGATTATCTTGCAAACACCTTCCCTGAGATTACGTCCTTACAATATGTCATCAACCAAAAGGCTAATGACACCTTATACGACCAAAACATCATCCTTTACAAAGGTCGCGACTATATTTTGGAGGAAATGGAGGGATTGCATTTTAGCATCAACGCCAAATCGTTTTACCAAACCAATTCCGCCCAAGCCTATGAATTATATAAAGTAACGCGCGAATTTGCGGGATTAACGGGACAAGAATTGGTGTACGATTTGTATACAGGAACAGGAACTATTGCACAATTTGTGTCCAAAGAAGCCAAGAATGTCATTGGGGTAGAAGCCGTTCCCGAAGCGATAGCCGATGCCAAAGAGAATGCCAAACGCAATGGCATTACCAACTGTGATTTTTTTGTTGGGGATATGAAAAATGTCTTCAACGCTGATTTCATTGCACAACACGGTACTCCCGATGTTATTATCACCGACCCACCGCGTGATGGCATGCATAAAGATGTCGTAGAACAAATATTACGAATTGTCCCCAAACGCGTTGTTTATGTCAGTTGCAACTCGGCCACCCAGGCCCGCGATTTAGCCTTAATGGACGAAAAATATAAAGTCACCCGTGTGCGCCCCGTGGATATGTTTCCACAAACGCATCATGTGGAAAATGTTGTACTTTTGGAATTACGATAACTCTTATGATGCGTTATACTGCACTTTTACTTTTGGGATTCCTATTTGTCTTCTCCGGTTGTGAGAAAGACGATATTTGTAGTGACACCAGCCCTACAACACCGCGATTGGTGATTGAATTCTATAACGTAACCGATACCGATACTTTAAAAAATGTCACTAATTTGCGAATCAAAGCGCAAGGCATGTCGGATGATATTACGTTCAATAACGTCAATAAAATACAAGTACCCTTAAATCCTGGTTTGGATACAGCCACCTATGAATTTATTCAAAACGGTGCTGATACAGACACCACCAACGACAATACCGATCGGATTACCTTCAATTATTCCCGAAGTACCTTTTATGTTTCCCGTGCTTGTGGGTACAAATTGAATTTTCAACTCAATACCACCAATGGTGTAGTTATTGAAGACAACACCCCAGCAGACGGTTTATGGATAAGTAATCCCACCCTAGTTCAATCGAATCTTACCAATGAAAATGAAGTCCATCTTAAGCTTTACTTTTAGTCTTTTATTTGGGGGAATGATGGCTTGGGGACAAACCACAACTCCCGCTACCAAAGACAGTATCCCCGTAAAAAAAGACACCGTTGCTCCTAAAAAAGACAAATACGGGTTACGTGTGGGTGTGGACTTATTTAAGCTATCGCGTTCGTTTTATGATGAAAATTATCGAGGGTTGGAACTCACTGGGGATTTTCGATTAACACGGAAGCATTACCTCGCTGTGGAATTAGGAAATGAAAAGAAAACCGTTCAAGAAGATCATTTTAACTTTACAACCAACGGAAGTTTTATTCGCGTAGGCTTTGACTACAACAGTTACGAAAACTGGACGGGCATGAACAATCAAGTATATACCGGTTTACGCTATGGATTCAGTTCATTTAGCCAAACCCTGAACTCCTACTCGATTTATTACCCCAACAGCACGTTCCCAACACCGTTAATAGCTCCCAATACCGAATTTTCAGGACTCACTGCGCATTGGGCCGAAGTTGTGGCGGGGGTGAAAGCCGAAATCTTCTCCAATTTTTTCATGGGATTCAGTTTTCGACTTAATTATTTGATTTCAGAAAAAACGCCTGCAACCTTTGCTAATTTGTATATTCCTGGGTTTAATCGAACCTACGAGGGTCGCTTTGGCGTTGGATTCAACTATACGGTTTCCTACTTAGTTCCGTTGTTTAAGGTCACCGTAAAAGATGCCGCGACACTAGAAAAGGAACGCAAAGCCAAGGAAGCGGCAAAAGCGAAAAAAATGGAAGCTAAATTAGCGCGAGAGGCCAAAAAGAAACGGTAAATCAACCTACCTTCTTCACCCCTTTTAAAAACAACCAACTCATGAAAATTTGCTCACCTTGTGGCGTTTTTATAGCTTGAAATTTGGGCGACAACAATAAGGTAATGACAAAGGCTGCAACCGAAATCCAAATGCCCTGATACCAAAAATAGGTCGATACCAAATACCGCGCACCAATGAACAACAGTGCAAAGACACCAAAATTATAGAGTAAAGCTTTTGTTTTTTTAGACATCATTTATTGATTTTGAAATTTAGCTTTGCGACTGCCCGCATACAATTCATATTTGACCAAACGGGATTCCAAACTTCCGTTAAATAATTTTATTTTCTTTGAAGGTTTGAGTCCCACGAACTTCAAGGCTTCTAAATTGGCTGTTATAAACCAAGCTTCAGTACCAGGATAACTTTGTTTTAAGGTGTCGCCCAATTCCCGATAAAACCGCTCTAAATCGATTTCCAAACGCTCCCCATAAGGCGGATTGAATACGAGTTGCAACGGTCCTTGCGTTTCTTTTTCGGTCTCAAAAAAATTGGCTTGCGTAACCAAAATATAGTCGTCCAAATTGGCATTTTGTATATTCTCACGGGCCTTGGCAACCGCGCTAGGGGCTTTATCGAAACCTTTTATAGTATAGGGAAAATCACGCGTTTTTTTCATCAAGCTATCGATGATAGTATCAAACAAATCGTTATCCCAATCGGCCCATTTTTCAAAGGCAAATTCTTTCCGATTGATATTGGCGGGAATATTACAAGCAATCATCGTGGCTTCGATTAATAAGGTGCCCGACCCGCACATGGGATCTATGAAGTCCGATTGCCCTTTCCAACCTGACAACAATAACATGCCGGCGGCTAAAACCTCGTTAATCGGGGCAATATTGGTGATTTTTCGATACCCACGATGGTGCAGCGAGGCACCTGAGGTATCTAAAGCTACCGAAACTTGTTCGCGATCAATATGTACATTGATACGTAAATCGGGATGGTCTTTATCGATACTGGGACGAATTCCGTGGTTTTCGCGAAACTGATCAACGATGGCATCTTTAGTTTTTAAGGCTACAAATTGAGAGTGCTTAAAATTTTCCGAATGCAAGGTTACATCGACCACAAAAGTTTGATGCGGATTCAAATACTGGCTCCAATCTATCGTTTGAATACCTTGGTATAATGCGTTTTCATTGAATGCCCGAAATTGATGAATGGGTTTTAAAATCTTTAGCGCGGTTCGCAAGGCCAAATTGGCTTTGTACATAAATCCTTTATCTCCGACAAATCGAACGGCTCGGGTTCCCATTTGCACCTCTTGGGCGCCGAGGTCGCGTAATTCTTTGGCTAAAATTTCTTCAAACCCAAAGAGGGTTTTGGCAATCATTTGAAAATTTTCCATAAACAAGGAATAACAGTTCAGCAGGTGAAAAATGAAGAAAACTACTTCGGAACCTCCCACCAAAAATCCAATATAAAGGATAGTAATGCGCAAAAATACATTAAATTTGCACGTTGAAATTGATTTGAAGCGAATAAATGTCTGAATTGAACTCCTCAACCACGGCCCTATCCCCCGAACAATGGTATGCCTCTTGGTTTGATACCCCCTATTACCATATTTTGTATAAAGAACGTAATTATCGGGAAGCGCAATTATTCATGGATAACTTGACGCAGTACCTCAACTTGCCTGAAAAAGCCAAAGTTTTGGACTTAGCCTGTGGTCGCGGGAGACATTCTATTTATTTAAATCAGTTGGGTTATGATGTCACCGGCGTTGATTTATCACCTAATAGCATTCAAGAGGCGTCCAAAAATGCGAATAAAAATTTGCGTTTTGAAGTTCACGACATGCGTCAACCTTTTCCTGCTCAATTTGATGCCGTTTTCAATTTGTTTACCAGTTTTGGGTATTTTGATGAGGATGAGGATAATTTTAAAACTTTGCAGGCCATCCATAATAGTTTAAGCGAGTATGGTTTTGGAGTGATTGATTTTATGAATGTGGATTACGTGTTGCACGATTTGGTGCCAGAAGAAACCAAAACAGTCGATGGCATCACGTTTCACATCAAACGCTACACCGATTCGAAATATATTATAAAAGAAATTCGTTTTGAAGACCAAGGACAAGATTTTTGTTACTTCGAAAAGGTTCGCATGCTTTCGTTAGAAGACTTCCAATCCATGATGGAAAGAGCTGGTATTTATCTTTTGGATATTTTTGGCGACTATAAATTGAAGAAATACTATAAAAAAACAAGTGAACGACTCATTATGGTATTTAAGTAGTGGAAAGAAGCAAAAAAGAAGCAAGAGAAAAGAATGTGGAAACAATCAACCATTACACCCCAATTACACTATTTAAACCTTTTAAACTCTTAAACTAACCTGAAACCTGACACGAGGCTTTAGCCGACTGATGAAGCGAAGCGAAATAAACCTGAAACTTGAAACTTGAAACCCAACACCCATGAACTATATCCTTCCCTTACTTTCTGTGCTACTTGGTTTTGGTGCGGCACTTTGGTGGCAACCGCAGGGAAAAAAGAATTTAAAACTACTCTTGGCCTTTAGTGGATCGTTTTTGCTCTCGCTTACGGTCATCAATTTATTGCCTGAAGTCTACACGAAGAACCCCCATACTCATGTTGGTTTTTTCATAATGGTTGGAATTGTTTTTCAAATTATACTCGAATTTTTTTCCAAAGGAGCCGAACACGGTCATGTGCATGGACACGAGAAAATTCAAACCATGCCTTGGTCTTTATTCATCAGTTTGTGTTTACACGCTTTGTTGGAAGGATTCCCCGTGAGACACCACCAACATTTGGCTTTTGGTATTGCCGTACATCATTTCCCAATTGCGATGATATTGACCTTGTTTTTCCTCAAAGCAGGCATGTCCAAAAAACTTTTATTGCTCTTTATGGTCGCTTTTGCCTTAATGACCCCTCTTGGGACTTATTTATCCCACACTGCACCATATATTGGATTGTATTATCAAGAAATCACCGCGGTTGTAATTGGCATTCTCTTCCATATTTCTTCTACCATCATTTTTGAAAGCAGTGAAGGACACAAATTTAATGTGGCCAAAATCACCGTCATCATTTTTGGGGTAATCATGGCGTCGCTATTGTAATTTTTTTGATAAAACTTTAGCGAAAGGTCATCGTGGGTTTTTGCTTAGAATGTGTACCTTTATTCCATCGAAAAATACAAAAACCATGGGATTATTTTCAGCCTTAATGGGCAACGCAGGACAAGTAAGTCTGGAAAGCTTGCAAAACGAATACGGAAAATTAATGATCGAAGGAGAAACGATTGAAATCGGTTTCAAACTCATCCGCGACACGTTTTTATTTACCAACAAACGCATCCTTCTTGTTGAAAAACAAGGAATTACCGGAAGTAAAATTGAATACAAATCGATTCCTTACAAAAGCATCACCCGTTTTAGTGTAGAAAGTGCCGGTACGTTTGATTTGGATGCTGAATTGAAAATTTGGGTGTCTAGCGAAGCCAATGCGAGTATCATTAAACAATTCAACAAATCGGTGAATGTATACGACGTGCAAAAAATCATTACCTATTACACCTGTAAATAGTTATGACTTTTACAAAAACCACCGAACAGCCCTCAAGATATGAGCATTTGGAACAGATGTCGGTTCATGAATTACTAACCCACATCAACAACGAAGACAAAACGGTTCCCTTGGCTGTTGAAAAAGCCTTGCCACAAATCGAAGCGCTCGTTAACGCTACGGTCAAAGCCTTAAATGAAGGCGGACGTTTATTTTATATTGGTGCGGGAACATCAGGCCGTTTAGGTATTGTTGATGCGTCTGAATGCCCACCCACTTTTGGAGTACCACACGAATTGGTCAACGGTATTATTGCGGGTGGCGATCAAGCCATTCGGCGCGCCGTAGAAAACGCCGAGGACAGTACAACGCAAGCCTGGCTCGATTTGAAAGCAGCGGGAATTGCAGCGGGAGATGTCGTGGTGGGTATCGCAGCTTCGGGCACTACACCCTATGTGATTTCGGGCTTGGAAGCCTGCCACAAAAATAGTATTGTCACGGGAAGCATCACCTGCAATGCTGGAAGTCCGCTGGCCTTGGTAGCGCAATTCCCAGTGGAAGTGGTGGTCGGACCCGAATTTGTCACCGGAAGCAGTCGCATGAAAGCCGGAACTGCCCAAAAATTAGTCCTCAACATGCTCTCCACCGCCACCATGATTCAGCTCGGGCGTGTCAAGGGCAACAAAATGGTCGATATGCAATTGAGCAACGCCAAACTCGTTGACCGCGGCACCCGCATGATCATGGACGAAATTGGCGTCGATTATGAAACCGCCAACCACTTGCTCTTAACCCACGGCAGCGTGCGAAAAGCTGTTGAAAATTTTAAATTATAAATGTTGGGTTCCATAACTCATAATTCATAACTCATAATTCATAACTTTAAAAAATGAGTACCAACAAAACGCTCTTAGCCAAAGGCATTAAATTCCTCTTCGGGGCATTGCCACTCATGTTCATCGGTCCGAGTGTGATGTACAATGCCTTTATGAACAAACACACGAATTGGCATTATTTGGTATTAGCCATAGGGTGTGGAATATGCATCACTTCGGTCGTGCTGGCGTTTAAAGGATTACAAACCATGATGAAAGCGCTTTTCGATGGCAATCCCTAACCTTATCGTGTTGAACGCGGTAACGCATCGGGGAATGCCCCTAGCCTCATTCTTTCACGGATCGCGAAATAAACCGTTAACCCCTAGCCCAGATCAGCCTGCCAGTAGGCAGGCTCTAAAAAAATAAGATGAAAAAAATAACTAGCCTCTTTTTACTTCTTCTCACCGTTTCGGCCTGTCAAAAAATGCCGGAATGCAATTGTACTGATTTTAAAACCGGTACCTTCGAGTTTGTACAAACCATCAACGGGAAGCAAGACACCACCCGCTTTGTGCGCACTGCCGACGAGCAAATCGAAACCTATCAAGGGCGCACCGACACCGCCAATGTGCGCTGGGTCAACGATTGCGAACTCATTATTCAGAAAAAAAATCCACGTAACCGCGAAGAGAAAAAAGCCATCAGCATGAAAATTGTCGAAACCAAAGACAATCAATACATTATGGAATATTCTTTCGTCGGTGATGTCAATAAACAACTCGGAACCGTAACAAAACGCGATTGATTTCCGTACAACCGACTGAAAACCTAAACCTAACCTCATATGGAAATTTTATTTTCGTCCAATGCGCTGATTGCGTTATTGACGCTTACTTTTTTGGAGATTATTCTCGGGATTGACAACATTGTCTTTTTATCGATTGTTTCCGGAAAACTCAAGTCCGAAGACCAACCCAAAGCACGCCGTATCGGATTAATTTTGGCGATGGCCTTTCGTATCATACTCCTTTTCGGCATCACTTGGGTCATGAGTTTGAAAGCCAGTATCTTAGATTTCGACTGGGGCTTCCTCTCGGGTCAGGTAACCGGACAAAGTTTGATCATTTTTGCAGGGGGACTCTTTTTATTGTACAAATCGGTGACCGAAATTCACCACAAACTCGAAGGCGAAGAGGATAGCGAAAGCGGCAAGGCCTCAACCTCCTTGTCGGGTGCGATCCTTCAAATTGCCCTTTTAAACATTGTATTCTCGTTTGACAGTATCCTGACAGCCGTCGGTTTGGTAAGTAGTGATCCCGCACCGAAAGGGTTTGGTGAAGCCGCAATCCTTATCATGATTCTCTCGGTAGTGATTTCGATTATTATTATGATGATTTTCGCCGGACCCGTATCGAAGTTCGTCAACGAGCATCCTACGATTCAAATTCTCGGGTTGTCGTTCCTCATCTTGATCGGTGTCATGTTGCTCGCCGAAGGGTCACACCTTGCGCATTTCACCTTCTTTGGCCACAACGAAGTCCACAGCATCCCCAAAGGATATTTGTATTTCGCGATTTTCTTCTCGCTATTCGTTGAATTTTTAAACATGAAAATGAAAAAATCGAGCAAGAAACCCGTGCAATTACGCAACAATACCATCCACGACGAAAAACTGAAAGATACCGATATCACCAATTAAAAAGTAAAGCACCTTTCGGGGTGCTTTTTTTTGGGCGTTGCGGTTCCCGCCGGGCTGTCCGCGGTACCGGCCTGCCTCACGGCTCCGGCAGGGTACCTTGCTCCCATCCCTAACGCGGGGGAAGTGCAAGGTTCACGAACGCTTATAATAAAAAAACCTGCTCAACTGAACAGGTTTTTATTCTTATTCTAAGGCCAACGTAATTTGACCGTCGTCATCCAATTCGGTGGGAATATCGGGGTTTTCACCTTCTTCGCCTTCCGTTGCTGCCATTACTTCCGGTTCTTCTTCGGGTTCTTCATACGGCAACGGATCTAATAAATTTACTTGTTTCAGTTTATCAGCCGTCAATTGGTTACCGAGTGCTTTGATTCCTTTTACGGCAATGAATTGCTCCAAATCGACCACCTGATTTTCCTTTTGCACGCCTTTCACTTTGGCATAAATCACCTCAGCCACAGGACGCCAATCGGTAGAGACAATCTCCAATTGTGATTTTTCGTGTTCTGAAATAAAGATTTCCTCTTTGTTTTCATTCTCCACCAAGAAACGCTTGACAAAATAGCGTTCTTTTTCGCCATCGTAATAAATACAAGATATCGGTTTCTTCGGATTCCATTTTTCCAATACGATCATGTCTTCGTCAAAATGGGTCGTCAACTCGGGAATAATCGTTTTCAGTTTCCCACTTTGGTTGATGATCAACAAACGATCGTTGGGTTTGAATTCGCCCAAGAGTTCGCCCCGACCATCCACATTCAAACGCTGTACCGTATCGTCAAACCAAACTTTACGCGGACGGAGTGTCGAAATCCCTTTCTCCTTTAATTCAATTTTCTTAATAGGGTATTTGCTCACGGTATTTCCGCGGGAGGCCCGACCCTTAATCATGATTTCGGCAAAGTCGACATCCCATTTCAGTTTTTTCACACTACCCACTTGGCGTAACAAAATAGTCACGGTTTCTGCTTCTCCATTGGGATTCGCCGAGAAATACAAAACCATACTACCCGCTTTTTCTTGGGTAAGGTCATAAAACTTATCGCGGGTAACGCCGCTTACGTTGAAACGCTTGATGAACGATGCGCCGTTCTTCCCATCGCGGTAAATCATATTGTAAATGGTACGCTTGTCGTTTTTGTCAAAAACCGCCACATGGATGATGTCTTTCCCGATGAACTTTTTATCGTCTACTTTAGAAATCATCATTTTCCCATCGCGCAAAAAGACAATTACGTCATCGATATCTGAGCAATCGGCCACATATTCATCGCGTTTCAAACTCGTTCCAATAAAACCTTCTTCGCGGTTGACGTACAATTTGGTATTGCGCAACACCACTTTGGTCGCTTCTATGGTATCGAAATTGCGAATTTCTGTTTGACGTTCCCGACCTTTGCCGTATTTGTCTTTGATGTTTTGGAAAAACGCAATCGCATAGTCGGTCAAATGATCCAAGTCGTGTTTCACTTGTTCCATTTCGGCCTCCAATTTGGCAATGGCATCATCCGCTTTATCCGAGTCAAATCGCGTAATTCGAATCATCGGAATCTGCGTCAACTTCTGCAAGTCGTCGTCGTGGATATCGCGTACGAAATCCTTTTTAAACGGCTCAAAACGTTGGTATAAGTACTGGTATAAGTTTTCGCGATCGGAGTACAATTTGAAATCAATGTACATTTCTTCGCGAATGAAAATCTTCTCTAAGGTGGACAAATGCCACTTGTTTTCGAGTTCGTCTAACTGGATCTCCAACTCGCGTTTGAGCAAGTTCTTGGTGCGTTCGGTCGAAATGCGCAACATTTCCGAAACGCCCATAAATATCGGATTGTTATCCACAATTACACAGCCCAATGGCGCAATAGACGTTTCACACGCAGTGAACGCATACAAGGCATCAATGGTTTTATCGGGAGACACGCCGGGCGGAAGATGAATCAGAATCTCCACTTCGGCTGCGGTGTTATCTTCAATTTTTTTGACTTTGATTTTCCCTTTTTCATTCGCTTTCAAAATACTGTCAATCAAAGTGGACGTATTGGTTGAAAACGGAATTTGGGTAATCACTAAAGTTTGTTTGTCCAATTGTGAGATTTTGGCCCGCACGCGAACACGACCACCGCGCATCCCATCGTTGTAATTGGACATATCTGCAATTCCCGCCGTGGGGAAATCGGGGTAAATAGTAAACGACTTTCCTTTCAACACCTTAATTGAGGCGTCGATGAGTTCGTTGAAATTATGCGGTAAAATTTTGGTCGACAATCCAACGGCAATCCCTTCAGCCCCTTGCGCCAGCAATAACGGGAATTTTACTGGTAAATGTATCGGTTCATTCTTCCGACCGTCATAACTCAGTTGCCAATTGGTTACTTTGGGAGAATACAAAATATCCTGCCCCAATTTGGAGATGCGCGCTTCGATATAACGGGAAGCCGCAGCCCCGTCACCGGTGAGGATATTCCCCCAGTTTCCTTGCATATCGATGAGCAAATCTTTTTGACCAATTTGCACGATGGCGTCACCGATACTCGCATCGCCGTGCGGGTGGTACTGCATGGTATGTCCCACGATATTCGCCACTTTGTTGTAGCGACCGTCGTCCAACTCTTTCATGGAGTGCATAATACGACGTTGTACGGGTTTGAATCCATCCTCAATCGCAGGCACCGCACGTTCTAGGATTACATACGACGCATAATCCAAGAACCAATCCTTGTACATACCCGTTACTTTGGTAATGGTATCTTCAGGATTTTCGTTGTTTTCGTAAAAATGACTACCCGAGGCGGGACGAATTACGTCGTCAAAACCTTCTTCCGTTTGCTCTTGCGGTGTATCGTTACTTGAATCGTCTTGCGATCCGTCTTCATGGGGAACGATATCCTCTTCTTCGTCTCTCATATATAGCTGCTAAGTCGCTAAGTCGCTAAGTCACTGAGCTTGAACCTGCGTTCAATAACTCAATGACTATTATGACTTCGTGCTTCTAATTATATTTACTTTCATTTAACAACCGCTCGCTCAGCTACTCAGAAACTTAGTAGCTCAGTAACTTAATTCTCCAACACATCTAATTCCACTTTCAAGTTATTGATAATGAAATCTTGGCGGTCGGGGGTGTTTTTGCCCATATAAAACTCCAATAACGTTTCAATCGACGTGGCTTTATCCAACATCACCGGATCGAGTCGGATATCCTCGCCAATGAAATGCTTGAATTCATCGGGGGAAATTTCACCCAATCCTTTGAATCGCGTGATTTCGGGTTTGGGTTTTAACTTTTCAATGGCCGCGACACGTTCTTCGTCACTATAGCAATAGATGGTTTCTTTTTTATTACGCACCCGAAATAGCGGCGTTTGCAATATAAACAAATGTCCTTCTTTGATTAATTCGGGGAAAAACTGCAAGAAAAAGGTGATCAACAATAATCGGATGTGCATCCCGTCGACGTCGGCATCGGTTGCAATTACGATGTTATTGTAGCGCAAGCTGTCGTAATCTTCTTCAATATCCAAAGCGGCTTGGAGCAAGTTGAACTCCTCATTTTCATAGACAATCTTTTTGGACATGCCGTAGGAATTTAACGGCTTCCCGCGCAAACTAAAAACAGCTTGGGTATTTACATTGCGACTTTTGGTAATCGATCCCGAAGCCGAATCCCCCTCGGTGATGAACAACGTACTTTCGAGGCAACGTTCGTTTTTGGTGTCGGTAAGGTGAATACGGCAATCGCGGAGTTTTTTATTGTGCAAACTCGCTTTTTTGGCACGATCACGAGCCAATTTACGAATGCCTGACAATTCTTTCCGCTCGCGTTCGGCTTGCAATATCTTTTTCAATAACGCTTCGGCCGCTTCTGGATTTTTATGCAAATAATTGTCCAGCTTGGTCGATATAAAATCGTTGATGAATGTTCGAATCGAGGGACCGTTGGGTCCGATATCGGTAGACCCTAATTTGGTTTTGGTTTGGGACTCAAAAACCGGCTCTTCAACTTTCACCGAAACCGCTGCTACAATCGATTTACGAATATCGGAGGCTTCAAAGTTTTTATTATAAAAATCCCGTATGGTTTTAACCACCGATTCGCGAAAAGCGTTCAAGTGTGTTCCGCCTTGGGTTGTATTCTGCCCGTTCACAAACGAGTGGTATTCCTCGGAATATTGCGTTTTACTGTGGGTTAAGGCCAATTCGATGTCGTCACCTACCAAATGAATGATTGGATAGACCGAATCTTCTTCTGTAATAGTTTCTTGCAACAAATCCTTTAAACCAAAGTCGGAATAGTATTTATCTCCATTGAAATAAATCGTCAACCCCGTATTGAGGTAGCAATAGTTTTTCAACATCCGCACCACATACTCGTTGCGGTATTTGTAATTTTTGAAAATGGTATCGTCGGCGATGAACGACACTTTGGTTCCACGGCGTTTGGTCGATTCTTGAATATCTTCTTCGACCGTAAGATTTCCTGCCGAGAATTCCGCAGCTTTTTGTTGGTTATCCCGCATCGATTCGACACGGAAAAAATTGGATAACGCATTCACCGCTTTGGTTCCGACGCCATTCAAACCCACTGATTTTTTAAAGGCTTTGGAGTCGTATTTTCCTCCGGTATTCATTTTGGATACGACGTCTACCACTTTTCCGAGTGGAATGCCACGCCCATAATCACGAACGGTAACTAATTTATCTTTAATGGTTACCTCGATGGTTTTCCCTGTACCCATCACAAATTCGTCGATACAGTTGTCGATGACTTCTTTGAGTAAAATATAAATACCATCGTCGGGTGAAGAACCGTCCCCTAATTTTCCGATATACATACCCGGACGCATCCGAATATGCTCCTTCCAATCGAGTGATCGTATGTTATCTTCATTATATTGCACCTGTTCAGCCATATTCAAAATTGTAACGAATTTCAGCTAATATAAGGCTTCCGAAGCGGTTTTAGAAGGTAAAAAATGGAAAGTTATTAAAAATGTTTTTGACATTTACTCAAAAAAAAAACACGGTCATAAACCGTGCTTTATTTGTTTGTTTTTATGAAATTATACATTGAAACGGAAATGCATCACATCGCCGTCTTTCACGATATATTCTTTTCCTTCCACGCGTAGTTTTCCCGCTTCTTTTACTTTAGCTTCTGAACCGAATTGTACATAATCATCGTAAGCAATAACCTCCGCGCGGATAAATCCTTTTTCAAAATCGGTGTGGATGACACCCGCTGCTTTCGGAGCAGTATCGCCTACATGAATGGTCCAAGCGCGTACTTCTTTTACACCTGCCGTGAAATACGTTTGTAAATTCAACAAACGATAGGCCGCCCGAATCAATTTGGAAACCCCTGGTTCGTCCAAGCCCATGTCTTCTAAGAACATTTGGCGTTCCTCATAGGTCTCCAATTCAGTAATATCGGCTTCAGTAGCTACAGCCAATACAAGTACTACTGCATTTTCTGATTTGACCAATTCACGAACTTGATCAACATAAGCATTGCCACTTACAGCTGAATTTTCATCAACATTACAAACGTAAAGCACCGGTTTGGTCGTAATCAATTGAAAGGCTTCCAACAAATCGGCTTCATCTTGGTTTTGCGCCACCACGGTTCGTGCGGATTTTCCTTGCAACAATAAATCGCGGATTTGATTCAACAAGGATTGTTCCAAAACGGCTTCTTTGATTCCCGCTTTGGCCGTTCGGTTGACTTTCTCTAAGCGTTTTTCGACTGTTTCTAAGTCTTTTAACTGTAATTCGATATCGATGGTTTCTTTATCGCGAATCGGATTCACATTGCCATCTACGTGTACAATATTGTCGTTGTCAAAACAACGGAGCACGTGAATAATCGCATTACATTCACGTATATTGGCCAAAAACTGGTTTCCTAAACCTTCGCCTTTACTGGCGCCTTTTACCAATCCCGCGATATCTACAATTTCAACGGTAGCGGGCAATACCCGTTCTGGATTGACCAATTCTTCCAATTTCTCCAAACGTGGATCGGGTACATTGACTACCCCAATATTCGGTTCAATGGTACAAAACGGAAAGTTGGCACTTTGCGCTTTTGCATTGGACAAACAATTAAAAAGAGTTGATTTCCCTACATTGGGCAATCCCACGATACCTGCTTTCATTGATTTTTATTTTTGTGGGGCAAATATAGCGCATTAAACCCATTCAAAAAACAGCAAAAATCTAAGGCTCGTCGGAGATATTTTTGATAATGGCTTCTTCTTCAGGAGTAGGCACCAATCCCGAAACATTCCAGTAATCGGTGAGAATTTTATCTTTTAGGTTAAAAAGGGCTTTATCTTTAAAAATTTCGCTCTCCTTAAAAGAAAATTCATTGCGACTAAATCCTGTGGTGATGAAGTAATTGCGTACTTCAATTTCGGTACGAACCTCCTTTTTATCGACCCGTTCAAAACCAATTTCCTCGCGAGAACTCAACAAATAATATTCGTTATCTCCCGCATATCGATAAATGTTTTTGTAATTGGATTTGTAAAGATTGCGGGCGCCCACACTTCGCTTTTCGGGGGTGTTGGCCACAGCATTGGGCGTGACGGAGGAGCTAACTTCAAGAATAATTTTCTTTTTTTTATCATATAAAATGGTGTAATCATCTTTAAATCCTTTTACGGGATCGAGGGGATTGATGACCATTAAATAATAGTTATCATTTTTGGTGTAGGATTTAATTAAAAAATCGTAATCCTTTCGTGCGCGGGCCTCCAGCAAGGGTTCGAGGTATTTAAAATTGTAATAATTCCCCATGATATTACTCAAATCATACCCCAATAAGTCCTGCGAAACATCGGTATCTACCAACCCAATGGAACGATTCTGCTCGACGAGAATGTCATTTTTAAAGTCTTTATTTTTTCCTGAAATCTGAAAGTGTAGCAAACCATCGTTGTAAAACAAATAGTTACCGTTGCGTTTAAAAAATTCACGCGAATAAACTTTTAAGCGACAAGGAGTCGTCAGTTTTTCGACTGAATTCTCGATTAATCCTTTGAGAATTTTTTGTGGATGCTGCTTGGTGATGACAATCTCATCTAAAGTATTGACAGCACTTTTAAGAAAAATTACATTTTCTTTTAATTTTAAAGCCGTTGAGCGAACACTTTGACTTTCATAACTCGAATGGGCGATTTGAATGCTAGAAACCCCAGTGAGGGCAAAGGAAACGCGACCTTCGGGATTGCTCATGTAATTTTGCTTGGTGCGTAAAACCGTAACGGTGACATCTTCAATGGGTACTTGGGTTTCGGCGTCTTTAAACACCAAATGTATATCCCCTTGTTGGGCATGAGCGATCGTCAAGAGACATCCGAACCAAAACAGTAGAAACGTACGCATCGCTAGTAGGGTTTGTTCTCAAATTTAAGAAAAACGTCTTAAAAAATGTAAACTTTTAGCAAAAAGACATAAAAAAACACCTGAAAGCAACAGGTGTTTGATATTTTCTTACAAGTAAATTGGACCTACTCGTTGTGTAAAAACGATTGACGGTTCAATAAGGTCTCTTCACTTTCCACATGGTCCTCATCGGGAACACAACAGTCCACGGGACATACGGCAGCGCACTGTGGTTCTTCGTGAAACCCTTTACACTCAGTACATTTTCCGGGCACAATGTAATACAAATCGTCGGAAATTGGTCGTTGTGGCACATCCGCATCAATGGAAGTTCCATCAGGAAGAACTACCGTTCCGCGCAATTTTGTACCGTCTTTATACCGCCAATTATCCGCACCTTCATAAATCGCAGTATTCGGACATTCCGGCTCGCAAGCACCACAATTGATGCACTCGTCAGTTATTTTGATTGCC
Source organism: Flavobacteriaceae bacterium (assembly GCA_947463515.1). Taxonomy (GTDB): domain Bacteria; phylum Bacteroidota; class Bacteroidia; order Flavobacteriales; family Flavobacteriaceae; genus Flavobacterium. The sequence continues at coordinate 3,412 of CANHRI010000004.1, read as the reverse complement.
ATAGCGAATTTTATTAGTTTTGTGCAAATTTACAATCAATACCCTTCATACACAAGCAACCCATGTTACAATTCGATAAAAAATCAGCGTTGGTTCACTTAGGCCATTTTTTACACCAATTTGGCACCACGACTCCCACCAAAAATCCAGCGGTTTTGCACAACGAATTGTTTTTTGACCGCATGGTTGAGCAACTCGAATCAGCGCAAAATTACAACGGTTGGTTTACCCCCGAACAAATGCGCTTTGCGGTGCAATCGTGGGCTCAAGCACTCACCGAATCCAACCTAAATAAGTGGCTGCAACCCTATGATTTTGGAGGTGTGACACCCAAAACGGTGGGCTTGGTGTTGGCGGGAAATATTCCGTTGGTAGGATTTCATGACGTCTTGAGTGTATTGGTTTCAGGACATAAAGCGCTGGTAAAAACATCGTCAAACGATCAAAAAATAGTGCCTTTTCTAGTGGAGTATTTGATAGCTTGTGAACCTAGAATAGCTGATTACATCACATTTACTGAGGGAAAACTCGAAGGTTTTGAGGCGGTTATCGCTACAGGAAGCAACAATACGGCGCGCTATTTTGAGTATTATTTCAAAGACAAACCGTCTATTATTCGTAAAAACCGAAATTCGGTCGCGGTTTTAGACGGTACTGAATCCAAAGAAGACTTAATTCAGTTGGGGGAAGATATTTTTCGCTACTTTGGACTCGGATGCCGCAATGTTTCCAAGTTATTTGTTCCCGAAGGCTACTCGTTTGAGCCTTTTTTTGAAGCGATGTACACCTATAAGGATTGCATTCACTATATCAAATACGCCAACAATTATGATTACAACAAAGCGGTGTTTTTGATGAGTTTGTTTACGATTTTGGATAATGGTTTTTTAACGTTGAAAGAAGATTCGGGCTATGCGTCACCCATTTCCTCCGTTTTTTATGAATATTACAACGACTTGGATCAGGTAAAAACACAACTCACCAACGATGCAGAGCAATTGCAATGTATTGTTTCCAACGCTCTTGTAGCGCACAGCATAGGTTTTGGCACGACACAACGTCCCGAATTATGGGATTATGCCGATCATGTAGACACCTTGGCTTTTTTACAATCGATATAAAAAAACACTACATTTACTTAAAATAGTATTGTATGAAGCCAAAGTTTATTGTTGTTTTTTTTCTCATTTGTAGTCTTATAAAAGCACAATCATTAATCCCTATTTTTCCCTCGAGTGGCAACGATGGACTCAATTTTGGTACTGCAATCAGTTTAGATGATAACAGCGTGATACACATTGCAAATCGCACTTCTATACAAAATAGCATTCAGCCAAAAGTTTTTCGTTTTACCCCCAATGGTTCAGGTTTTCAACAGACCCATATCCTGTTTCCAAATGATGGACTCCCTGGTGATTCATTTGGAAGTTCCCTTGACAGTAACACTTCTTTTCTAGCCATTGGTGCACCATTTCATGATGCCGCAGGAAGCAATGCAGGCGCAGTATATGTCTACGGCAATGACAATGCAAGCAGTTTCATTCAAAAAATAACTCCAAACGATGCAGCCTCTAATGATAATTTCGGAAAAGCAGTCGTTCTCTACAATGATTTTTTATTCATCTCTTCAAACGCCGTTAATCCCAACAACACCAACTTTAACGGTGCTGTGTACATCTATCGTTGGAATGGTACTTCTTTTCAATATTTACAAAAATTGCAATCTACTCTGGTTAATAAATTTGGAGCAAAACCTTACCTCTTAAATCAACGCTTGCTATTAGCCAGCAACCCATCTACCAATCTCTCTCCAACGTATTCCCTACCCATTACCTTTGAATGGAATGGAACGGAATGGGTCATGATGAATTACTCCTTTAACTTTTCAGCATCCAATACCAACCTGAATACTTTGGTAGATTTAACAATGAAAGGCAATCAATTATGTGGAATCTTTACCAACTCCAACAACCTAACGGGATATAAAGTGTGCCTCTTTAACCTCATCGGAAATATGTGGCAAGAAACGACCTCGTTTCAACCTATCATTGAAGATTACATTTTAAACCGTATTCAAACGCTTAATAACAAAATTGTTATTGGTGCAATTTTTTATTTATTTCAAATGTCACGCAAATATCCCGTTTGGATCTACAGTGAAACGAATAATAGCTACATCCTAGAAAACACTATTTATGGTGAAGGTCCAGAATTGACCGATGATAGTTTTGGCTCGACAATGGAGAGTAATGCAAGTCACATACTTATTGGTGCCTCCAGAGAATTTTCAACGCAATCGTTTGGAAAAGCTTATTACACGAACGAAATTGGACTAAATTTAATAACAGCTAACTCAAAACATGCAGTGCTGTATCCCAATCCCGCCGCCGAACAACTTCATCTTTCTAGCGCTCATGTTCCTACAACCTTAACTGTTTACGACCTCACTGGAAAAAAAGTATTGACCGCTAATAATACTGCATCGGTTTCTGTTGTTAACTTGGTCCCGGGAATGTATTTCCTCCAAGCTTTGTTTGTGAACGGTGAGAATTTTACATCAAAATTCATAAAAAACTAAGAAGCGTCATTTATCAACTAAAACGTTTTAGTTAATAAGTCGAATTGGATTCCATTCGTCCAAAATCGGATATCTCTCGCTTAATGTTGAAATTTGCACCCACACAACAACATAACAGGAATTTATTGGATAGTTGATCATGAAAAAACACAATTACAGCGCAGGCCCCTGCATTCTACCCCAAGAAGTATTTGAACAATCGGCGCAAGCGATTTTGGATTTTAATCAATCGGGCTTGTCGATTTTAGAAATTTCGCACCGCAGTAAGGATTTTATTGCCGTCATGGAAGAAGCCCGCGCTTTGGTTTTGGAATTGCTTGGCTTGGAGGGAAAAGGCTATCAAGTTTTGTTTTTACAAGGCGGTGCGAGTATGGAATTTTTACGCGTTCCCTACAATTTTATGAAAGTCGATGGTAAAGCCGCGTATTTAGAAACAGGAACCTGGGCCGCCAATGCTATCAAAGAGGCGCAACTTTTTGGAGAAACGGTAATCGTGGGAACATCTAAAGACGTCAATTTCAATTATATTCCAAAAGGATACTCCATTCCTTCAGATGCCAATTACTTCCATTGTACGAGTAATAATACGATTTTTGGCACGCAAATGAAATCCTTCCCGAAAACCGATATTCCGATGATTTGCGATATGAGTTCGGATATTTTTTCGCGCACGTTGGACTTCTCTCAGTTTGCGTTGATTTACGCGGGAGCCCAAAAGAATATGGGGCCAGCAGGAACAACGCTAGTAGTGATCAAAGAAGAATTGTTGGGAAAAACGGGACGTACCTTACCCAGCATGATGGACTACCAAAAACAAATTAAAGGGGAAAGTAT